>JBBIVG010000048.1:11771-15003 GCA_037439865.1 Nevskiaceae bacterium | reverse complement strand
CTGGCGGCGTTCGGCAACGACCAGGTCTACATGGAGAAATTCCTCGACCGGCCGCGCCACATCGAGTTCCAGGTGCTCGCGGACCACTATGGGAACGTCATCTGCCTCGGCGAGCGCGACTGCTCGATGCAGCGCCGCCACCAGAAGGTGATCGAGGAGGCGCCGGCCCCGGGACTGACCGCGAAGCAGAGCAAGTCGATGAGCGAGCGGGTCGCGGCGGCCTGCGCCGACATTGGTTACCGGAGCGCCGGCACGCTCGAGTTCCTATACCAGGACGACGAGTTCTACTTCATCGAGATGAACACGCGCATCCAGGTCGAGCACCCGGTGACGGAACTCATCACGGGCATCGACCTCGTGAAGGCGCAGCTGCGCATCGCCGCCGGCGAGCGCCTGCCGTGGTCACAGGACGACGTGCAGATCCGCGGCCACGCCATCGAGTGCCGCATCAACGCCGAGGACGCGAAGAAATTCACGCCGTCGCCGGGCCCGGTGAAGCTGTGGCACGCGCCGGGCGGGCCGGGCGTGCGCGTCGACAGCCACCTCTACACCGGCTACAACGTGCCGCCCTACTACGACTCGCTCATCGCCAAGGTGGTCGCCTACGGCGAGGACCGCGACACCGCGATCGCGCGCATGAGGAATGCCCTGACCGAGATCGTCGTCGAGGGCATCAAGACCAATGTGCCGCTGCACCAGGAGATCTTCCAGCACGCGGCGTTCCGTGCGGGCGGCACGGACATTCACTACCTGGAGCGTCGGCTCGGGCTCAAGTAGCGGGGGCCAGGCGTTTCTCTCGGCTGTCATTCCCGCTCGCGAAGAAGACATGCGAGCGGGAATGACAGCCGAAAGAAACGCTGGATGCGCGGCGCCTGAGCGAGTGATTGGGGACATTCATCGAGTACGCCGGAACGTATTCTATGAATGTCCCCAATCACTCGCACGGCGCATGAAGCATCACCGGATCACACCGGACAGTCGGAATCACAACGTTACGGAAGCGGCGAATGTCCGAGTCCGGCCAGAAGCAGCCGGTGGTGCTGCACTGAGCCCCACCACTCTTCGAATTGACATCATACGGCAATGCCGTATAGTCGGTGCATGTTCAGCTTCATCGAGACACGAGCTCTTACGAAGCTGGTACTCGAGTACCTGACCGATGCCGAATACGCCGCCCTGCAGGCCTCGTTGATTGCCGACCCGGAAGCCGGACCAGTGATTCCAGGCACGGGTGGCGTACGAAAGCTGCGGTGGGCTGCCCCGGGTCGGGGTAAGCGTGGCGGCTATCGAATCATCTACTACGTGCGTCGTGCGGGCGGAGTGATCTGGATGTTGACGATGTATCCGAAGAACGTGGCCGACAGCATTCCGGCGCACGTTCTGCGGCAAATCCGCGAGGAAGTGGACAATGCCTAAGGTGAAGCGAAATATCGGCCAGGAAATTCTCGATGGGCTCCGTGAATTGAAGCGCGGTGAAGTCGGCCGCGTCATCAACGTCCCGGATGTGGCTTCGATCCGCGAAAAGACCGGACTTTCGCAGTCACGCTTTGCTGCGTTACTTGGCGTCTCTGTCCGGACATTGCAGGACTGGGAGCAAGGGCGTCGCGCGCCGTCGGGCGCAGCTCGAACGCTTCTGCTGGTTGCCGACCGAAATCCACATGCTCTTCTCGACGTCGCATGAGCATCGACGATCCAACGACGACTGTGGGTCGTGATACCCCGTTGACCGGCTGCTCCTGGGTTCGGGGTCGGGCTCCGGGGCCGGTGGGGAGCGGACATTCGGGTAGCGGTAGAAGCGGCCAAAACCGGTAGACCATCAAACTTGCCGAAGGCAGTCGTTCAAGGGCGTGATCGACCCATTGCGGTCCTTGGCGAGAGTCTTCCTCGGAGCAGCGAGATCAGCTAGCTCTCGCCGATCTGCATGACTGCGCGGCATCGCTCCGGTGCGGTCATTTCATGCAACGATAGGTCAACGAAGGCCCGAATCCTTTTCTCCATCGACGCATAGACAGACTCGAACGCCGACGACATCGCAGCATCATCCTTGTTCGCTTCCGTCGGATTGGGTGTCGCCCAATACGCTCTGATCAGCTGTCCTTCCGACGGCCAGATCAAGTCTTCATACGAGTCGTCACAGACGATGATTAGGAAATCCAGTTGAGGCGCCGCCAACCCGAAGAAGTACTCCCATGTCTTGCTGCGCAGACCAGTCGTGGGCACACCGTGCCGCGCGAGAACCTCGAAGGTCAGCGGGTGGATCTGCCCGGCGGCTTGATCCCCCGCGCTGTGGGCACGGAACCGCCCCTGACCCAGGTGGTTCAGGATCGCCTCCGCCATGATCGAGCGCGACGAGTTGAACGTGCACAGAAACAGCACGTTCACGGGCCTGTCGGCGCCCTTGCGTGACGGCCGAGTCACGCGCCAATTCTCAGGCTGAGCAGGTCCCGCTTCAGGGCCAGCGACTTCGGCACGCGCTCCCCGAGTTGCTCGAACCAGTCCGCATGAGATGCGAGTTCCGCGGACCAGGCTTCCCTATCGACGTGCGTGAGCGCCGCTAACTCGGACTCGGACGTCGTGCAGCCGGTCCAGTCGATGTCGGCGAACCGCGGTGACCAGCCGAGCGGCGTCTCCTCGGCATCGACACGACCCTGCACACGGTCGACGATCCATCGAAGTACGCGCATGTTGTCGCCGAATCCAGGCCAGAGGAATTCTCCTTTGGCTCCGCGTCGAAACCAGTTCACGCAGAAGATGCGAGGCTTGTGGGTGATCCGTCGCCCCATGGACAGCCAGTGATTGAAGTAGTCACCGATGTGATAGCCGCAGAACGGCAGCATCGCGAACGGATCACGACGCACGACGCCCTGCTGGCCGCCGGCAGCGGCGGTCGTTTCCGATCCGAGCGTCGCCGCCATGTAGACACCGAAGTTCCAGTTGAACGCCTCGTAAACCAAAGGTACAGCAGATGCCCGGCGGCCGCCGAAGATGAACGCGGCAATGGGCACGCCGCGCGGATCTTCCCAGTTCGGATCGATGGACGGGCATTGATGCGCCGGCGCCGTGAAACGGGAGTTCGGGTGAGCGGCCTTGCGACCGGTTGCAGCGGCGGCCTCCGGCGTCCAGTCGTGCCCGGTCCAGTCGATCAGGTGCGCGGGCGCCTCTTCGGTCATGCCCTCCCACCAGACGTCGCCGTCATCCGTCAACGCAACGTTCGTGAAGATGATGTTCTCTT
>JBBIVG010000048.1:7441-11761 GCA_037439865.1 Nevskiaceae bacterium | reverse complement strand
GCGTGGCCATTGCGTTCGGATTGGTCTTATAGGACGTCCCCGGCGCAACTCCAAAGAAGCCGGCCTCGGGGTTGATCGCATACAGGCGCCCATCCGGTCCCGGCTTGATCCAAGCAATGTCGTCACCGACCGTGTAGAGCTTCCAGCCGTTGAATGAATTTGGGGGAATGAGCATCGCGAAATTGGTTTTGCCACACGCCGAGGGAAACGCAGCCGCGACGTAGGTCCGCTCGCCGGTCGGGCTCTCGACCCCCAGGATCAGCATATGCTCGGCGAGCCAGCCCTGATCGCGAGCCATCGTCGAGGCGATCCGCAGGGCGAAGCATTTCTTGCCGAGCAGGGCGTTGCCGCCGTAGCCGGAGCCATAGGACCAGATCTCCCGGGTCTCCGGGAAATGCACGATGTACTTGTGCACTCGGTTGCACGGCCAGCGCGAGTCCTTCGCACCGGGCTTGAGCGGCGCGCCGACCGAATGCACGCAGGGCACGAAGCGTCCGTCCGCGCCCAAGGCGTCGAGCACAGCACTGCCCATGCGAGTCATGGTCCTCATATTGGCGAGGACGTACGGGCTATCGGTGATCTCAACGCCCAGGTGCGCGATGTCGCTGCCGAGCGGACCCATTGAAAAGGGAATGACGTAAAGCGTGCGGCCGCGCATGCAGCCGTCGAACAACTCGGTGAGCGTGGCCCGCATCTTGCCGGGCTCTTCCCAGTTGTTGGTGGGCCCTGCATCCTGAGGAGAGGCGCTGCAGATGAACGTGCGATCTTCCACGCGTGCGACGTCCGTCGGGTCTGACCAGGCGAGATACGAGTTAGGTCGCTTGGCCGGGTTGAGCCGAATCAGCATGCCGGACTCGACCATCTCGGCGCAGATGCGGTCGTACTCTTCCTGCGACCCGTCCGCCCAGTAGATGCTTTCCGGCTGAGCGAGCGTCGCAATTTCCGCGACCCACTCCTTCAGCTGCTGGTGTCGTATGCTCGATGGCGCCGCGACGGTCTCAGACGTGAATGTCCGGATCATGTCTTGCTATCCTCCACCATCCTGTTCGCGCCGCAGACCACGGCGAAGTCGTGCGTGCGGCTCGCGGCCCTAGCCGTTTCCAGGGCCGGCCTCCGCCGCCGGCCCGTGCCGCAGATACTCGCTGATGAGTCCCGGAAGTTTCGGAAAACTCAGGGCGAGCTTATCCTGCACACGTCGGGCCCGCTTTGGGGCGTCCGCCAGGCAGCGCCGGTCGCGCAACGCCGGCCCAGCGAAGACGACCGTGTTGCCGCCCCACCCGACGGGTACCGGAATGACCGGCTCGCCGAACACGGAGCGGATCACCCGCAGATGCGTCGCACAATCTGACTCATAGGCCGCCAGATTCATCACGAACACTCCATCGTCCGAGAGCACGCGGCGTGCGTTCTCGAAAAATTCCGGCTGCGCGACCGATTGCGCGATTCCCTTGCGATCGTAGGCGTCGACGAGCAGCACATCGATGCGTTCCTCGGTGCCGGCCATGTCGGCGACATGGCGCGCGCCGTCGGCGTGGATCACGCGCAGGTTGGAGCCGTCCGGAGGAATGTGAAAATGCGATCGGAGCGCGATGACATTGGCATCGATCTCGACGACCGTGAGGCGCGTCGTTGGCAAATTGCGATGACAGAACTTGACCAGCGAACCACCGCCCAGCCCGAGCATCAGAACGTGCCGGGGCCGCGGGCAGAACAACAGGAATGCCATCATCTTGCGCGTGTATGCGGTGACGAGCGTCTCGGGTTCATCGACCAGCATTTCGCTCTGGATGCTGCCGTCGATTGCAAAACACAGGGCGCGGTACTTGCCATCGTCGACCAGAAAGGGCTTGTCATAGGTGCCGGTCCGCAGTCGCTGGCAAAGCACGGCCGATGCGGCTCCGGCCGGTTCCAGCACGCGAACCAGCGTGTCCTGCTCGACCGTGAGACCGCCCAGTGTCAGCAGATTCTCATTCTCGTCGTTCATTGATCCCGAACCCGCCTGCTGCGACGAGTAGACGTTTAATCGCGTCATGCGCTTCGAGTTTCTGGTGCTCATCTGGCCTCGCACTTCAAGTAGTCCGCAACGATCGACAGTCCTGCCCGGTCCCGCAGCATCAACGCCAACGGCGAGGCGCCGAGGAATGGACGTTCCGAGTTGGCCATCCAGAACCACTGTGGGACCGCCTCCGGGTTTCCCAGCTTGCGCACAACCGCGCGATCGATCGCCGCAATCGTCGTGATCCGAGCGCTAACGATCGTCTGGATATCCGGGGCGGCTCCGGCCGCGAGCCGCGCGTAGGTATCCGACGACATCCCGCCGAGCAGTTCGCGTTGTTGGTCCTGGGTCAGCCGCCAACGCGCCATTATCCGGAAGAAATCATCGAGGCTGGCTTGCAGTCGCACACCGGCAAGGGTGGTGTGGGATGATTCCAATGGCATCCGAGTGCGCTCTAATCGGTCGCGCCCGCGCGCAGCCAGAATTCGGCGATGGCCGGATCCATGACATCGAGTGGCGGCTCAATGAGCATCCAGCGATCGTCGCGATCCAGGTGCCACGCCGCCAGAATGACCGCGCTGCCATCAAGTTCGATGACCTCGTACACGTTGCCGTTGATTTCAGCACTGCTCGAACGCAGCGCCACGAGGCTGCGCCCGGCGCGGTTCTCGAGCCACGACGCGGCGTAGACTGACCAGCCGAGCTGACGGAGCCGCGAGCGGTATCTGCCGTTATCCGGCCATGCGTCGGCCGGCAGGATCCTGGCATCCGGCCGTTGGGCTCGGCAGTAGGCTGCCAAGCGTGTCGCCAACACGGCGCGCAAGCCTTTGCGAACCGTGGTCGTCACGGCTCGACTGCACCGGCCGGCAAGAATGTGCAGAGTAGTGCCATAGCCGAGAGTAACGTTCCACACATTCTTTATCAAGTATAATACATATATAGTGATGTTAAAACATGATTACCGCTTCACAACTACGCGCCGCCCGGGCGCTGCTAGGCATCGACCAGAAGGTGCTGGCGGGTCGCGCGCAGCTGTCTCTGCCCACGATTCAGCGCATGGACGCCAGCGACGGGGTCATTCGCGGCAATGTCGACTCGCTGACGAAGGCCGTGCAAGCGCTCGAGGACATGGGTATCGAGCTGATCGCCGAGGGTGTGGCCAGTACGACCGGAGGCCGCGGCGTGCGACTCCGCGGTCGGGTACCACGCATGTGAGCAGCGGGCCCGAACCCGTGACGAGTCCGTGACCGCACCGCCGGCGGCGACGACACGGTGGCCAGTCTTGCTATCGCCGTGGTCATCGTCGTCGGTACGTGGCGGCTGTTTCGGCAGAGTCTCCACCTGATGTTCGACGGTGTGCCGGACTCCGTTGACCTGATCGAAGTTCGGGCGCACCTGCTGTCGCAGCCCGGCGTCGAGAGTGTGCACGATCTGCACATCTGGGCCATCAGCACCTCGGACATCGCACTGAGCGTTCACATGCTCATGCCCGGCGGCCATCCAGGGGATGCGTTCATCGATGCCGTTGCTGCCGAATTGCACGACCGCTTCGGTATCTCCCACCCAACGATACAGATCGAGACGGCGCAGAACTGTCGTGGCTGTGAACAGCCACTGCAGTGCGGATGATCACGTGTCACGCCGCCACGCGCTGGCGAGGGTGCGCACACGAGGCCGCGGCCACTGTGCACGCCATTAGCCACGTCTCGGCCGATCGTTCGCGTGCTTGGCGCCGACCATGCCCGCTGCGACCAACTCCGCCTTGGTCTCAGGCGAGAACTCGAACCGAATGCCCTCTCCGGTAAGGTCCTTATGTACCGGCAGGCGGATACCACAGCAGTGACCTTCCACGCGGAAGGCGTCCGGATCGACCGCTGGACCCTTGATCTCAGCCATTCTGACGATCCCCATTGCGATATTGCCTTCCGTCCACTGGGCAGCCGTGTTCAGGATTATTTTCCTGGACAATCGATGGGCGCATCCGGAGAAGTCGGTTTCAGCGTCAGCGATCCTGGCGTTACGCGCAGCCGACACACCATCGCCGCCAATCTGCAGGGTTGGGAATGTCCGTCTTCGGTAACGCGACCGGCAGCTTCGGGTCGGAATCGGACCCTCGGCCGGGGACTGGTGGCGCTGCTTGCGCCGTGCGAGTTGGCAAGGTGACTGAAGGCACGCCCAGGTGCCTTCAGTCACCTTGACGGCTCGCTCAGGCGCGGGTCATCGGGCGTTCGTCTGGGCCCTGTTTTGGCGAGCATGTCTTCTTCGCGAGTCGAAACAGGGCCCGGACGAACGCCATGACCTCCACCCCGACAGCAGCGCGCCCC
>JBBIVG010000048.1:0-7421 GCA_037439865.1 Nevskiaceae bacterium | reverse complement strand
TCTGATCGCCGATGCCGCCGTCGCCGCCGCGAACGCCGCGCGGTCGCGCTCCCCGCCCGTCGGATCGATGCAGAGGTAGCTCGGCACCGCGCCCTCGATCGCGTACGCCGGTAGGTTCGACTGTGACGAGCAGACCTTCCCGTCCTTCGTGAACGAGAAATCGCGCAGCACGGTGACCCGCGTCGGGCTCGGATAGCTGCGGAATGTCTTGGTCGCCGGCGAGAAACGGATCACGCGGTCGGAGTTGTTCGCCGCCATCCAGATCTCACCGGTCGGCCGATAGACGTTCAGCGCGTACGGCGTCTCGTACTCGCCTGGCGCGACGCCGGGGATCTTGTACGTCTCGAACTTCTCGGTCGCCGGGTCGAAGCGCATCAGCGCGCCCTCGTCGAACGCCGGGATCCAGAAGATGCCGTCCTTGTCGAAGCGCGGCCGGCGCGGGCCGCTCAGCGGCGTCTCGTATTCCTTCACTGTCATGGTCTTCGGATCGATGCGGCCGATCCTGTTCGCGTACAGCTTCGCGTACCAGATGCTGCCGTCCTTCGGGTTCACGTCGATGCCGTACGGGAACGCGAGCACGGTGTAGCCAAGGAAACGGTGGTGCGAGAAGTCGAGCAGGTATGCATGATCCGGGAACCACGACGAGATCCGCAGCAGCGTCGGGAACAGCATGTCGGTGACCCAGCGGAAGAAGCCGTTGTGCGGCAGCCGCATCACGGTCATCTGCTCGGTCTTCGGGTCGAAGCGCCCGATCTGGTTCGAGGCCACGATCGTGAACCAGAGGATGCCGTCCTTGTCCACGCGGATCGTGTGCGGATAGAGCGCGTCGCCCGGCACGGGGTACGTCTTGAATTGCCTGGTCTTCGGATCGAACGACATGATCGTCGACGAGAGCGCGTTCGTGATCCAGATCCGGCCGTCCCGGGTCTGCGCCATGCTGTGCGGGCCGTGGCTGCCGGTGAAGATGCCGATCGCGAGATGCATGCCCGAGAACAGGCCACCGCGCGGCAGGTCGCTCTTCGGCAGGTCGATGCCTTCGACCTTGCCCGCGGCAGGATCGAGCACCCACACCTTGTCGTGGCCCTCGTCCGTCCCGTAAAACTTGCCGTCCTCGGCAACGTCCATGTCGTGGATGAACGAGAACCCGTCGCCGAGCTGCCACTCCTCGACCTTGGCGCGCGCGAGTTCGTCGGTCGCGCCGTAGTCGTGTCGGGCCTTGACCGGCTCGCCGTCGAAACCCTTCTCGAACACGGCAGCAATGCGATTCGCCTGGGCGCGCGTCAGCATCGCAAGATAGCCCTCCATCTTGTTGATGGTGGCCAGCCACGCGTCGTGGCTGCGCGGCGCGCGCGTCGTCATGTTGCCGATCTGGTGGCAGTAGTTGCACTGGCTGACGAAGCTGTGGCGATCATCCGCGCGACGCCACGGCAGTACAGCGTTGTGCGCCGATGCCGAAAGCGCGTCCGAGGCGGCCTGCTCGCTGGCGAAGTTCGTGAGCTGCAGGTCAAGCTTGCCCGCCTGGTCGGAGGCCGCGTCCACGGTCACGAGCACGTCGTCGTAGTTGGCCAGGCGCGCGCGAACGTCGAGCTTCCCCGAGTAGGGCGTGACGATCGCGTAGCTGCCGTCGGCCGCGGTATACACGGTCTGCTTCTGGTTCTTCGCGTCGTTGAAGACGCTGACCATGGCCCCGAACGCGGGACGACCGTCGGGCAGGGTCACGGCACCGCCGAACGACGCCGCTTGAAGCGGCCCCGCCCCCGCCGAGACCATCAGGGCGCCGACTAGAATCTGCTGCAGTCTTGCCAGGTTCATGGTCGTCGCGCCTCAGGCCGTCTGCTCGTTGAACCAGCGGAACAAGCGCCTGCCCCGTCGTAGCCCAGGAAGCATCGCGCCGCCCCAGATCGCCATGAGCGGCCCGCCGCACAGGAGGTTCACCAGCAGCGCCACGCCGGAAATGTCGAGCTTGGTGCTGCCGAGTCCGTCGCCGAGCCAGAGCACCAGGATCAGCACGAGTCCGCTCAGCTGGTTCACGAGCACGATCCACTTGAAGAGGACCTGCCCCTTCCCGGACCAGAGCAGCAGGGCCTGCAGCAGCAGGCAGGCCGCCGGGAAGTAATACGCGCTCGCCGACCAACCGAGCAGCGCCATGAACACAGCGCTCAGCACCAGCAGGGCCGCGTAGACCTTCACGGCGGTCGGCCGGGATCCGGGCAGGTCGAGGTCGCGCATGGAGGTGTCCCTGGGAAGTTGCGAAACGAGCGCCGGATACTACCGGGCGACGGCCGTGTGATGCCTACCCCTGTCGAGGGGGCTCGGGACCGGGAGCTTCCGCGCGCGATAAGCGATACTTCGCGCCCCATGCCTTTCCTGCAAGTCACGCTCGACGTCGGGGCGGCCGATCCCGGGACCTTCGAGGACGCCCTGTTCGAACTGGGCGCCGTCTCGGTCACCCTCGAGGACGCGGCGGACGATCCGGTGCTCGAGCCTGCGCCCGGCGAGACTCCGCTCTGGCCCACCGTCAGGGTGAAGGCACTCTTCGACGCGGAGGCGGACCGGGCGGATCTTTCGCAGCGATTGGCGATCCTGGCTCCCGGCTCGCCACTGCCCCGGTTCGAAGCAATCGAGGACAAGGCCTGGGAGCGCGAGTGGCTCAAGGACTTCGCGCCGATGCGCTTCGGACGGCGGCTCTGGGTCTGTCCGGGCGGCCTGCCGGCCGGCGATGCGGGCGCGGTTCGAGTCGAACTGGACCCGGGCCTCGCCTTCGGCACCGGCACCCACCCGACCACGGGCATGTGCCTCGAATGGCTCGACGGCGCCGAACTCCTCGGCCGCGACGTCGTGGACTACGGCTGCGGGAGCGGCATTCTCGCGATCGCCGCCCTGAAGCTCGGGGCTGGGCGGGTCCTGGCGATGGACATCGACCCGCAGGCGCTCATCGCCACGCGCGAGAACGCGTTGCGCAATGGCATCACGTCGGGACTCGCCGTCACCGACGACCCGGCGCTCGCGGACCGGTCGGCCGACCTGCTCGTCGCCAACATCCTGGCCGGGCCACTGGTCGACCTGGCGCCCCGGTTTGCGGACGCAGTCCGCCCCGGCGGTTCAATCGTGCTGAGCGGCATCCTGGCCGACCAGGCCGACGCCGTGACAGCGGCTTACCAGCCGTGGTTTGATATCGCCCGCACCGCGACGCGAGACGGTTGGGGACTGCTCAGCGGACGGCGACGCGCGGCATGACGAGAATCGAACGGCCCGATGTATTCCCAGTGTCCTGAATGTCACACGCGCTTCCGCGTGACCGCGGACGCCTTGCGCGCCGCGCACGGGACGGTGCGCTGCGGGCGCTGCGGCAGCGCGTTCGATGCCCTGGCGCGATTGAGCGACACCGTTCCGCCGGCGAGGGAGACCTTGCCTGATGCCCCGCTGCTCGGCGTTGCGGCGACCGCAGCCGCGACGCCGGAGGCCGTTGCCTCCGCCGAATATCACTTCACCGCCGACGATCTCGAGAAAGTCTTCATCGACGCCCGCGACTGGCAGCAGCAGTTCGGCACGGAGAGGCCCGGGGAAACCGCCAACGAACCCATCGAGGATTCGACGGCGGCGCCGCTCTCCGAAGAGCCGGCTGTCGAAGTGGCCGAAAGCGAGCCGCTCGAGGACATCACCCTCGAAGGCGAGCGGATCAGCATCGAGGTTCCCGCCGACTGGCCCGCCGACGAGGTCGAAGCGGTGGACCTCGATGCGACGGACGAATTCGAGGCGCTCTCGGAGGTGCCGGAGTCCGCGTATCCGCAGGACGACGGGACGGACGAGACGCCGGGCCTCGTCATGGTGGGCACTGCCGAGCCCGAACCGCTGGCTACGGGCATCACCGCGACGCCGCCGCAGACGTTGGCCGAGCAGCGCTGGCGTGGCACGTCGACTGCTGAGTCGGCTGCGGAGCCCCCAGAGGCCGCGCGCCACGAGCACTCCGCGTGGCGCACGTTGGCCTGGGGCCTCGGTTGCCTCGCGCTCGCGGTGGTACTGCTCGTGCAGATCACGCACTTCTACCGTCAGGATCTCGTGCGTCATCCGCAGCTCGGCCCGCTCCTGCGCAACGTCTACGACCGGCTCGGGTTGCCGTTGTCGCCGAACTGGGACCTCGCGGCCTTCGAGCTCCGTCAATGGGGCAACGGCAGCGCGGCCGACATGGACGGGCGCATGAGCGTTCGCGCCAGCCTCACGAATCGCGCGTCGTTCGCGCAGCCCTACCCGATCCTCAGGCTCGAGCTCGACGATCGGTTCGGGGAGTCCATCGCCGTGCGGGACTTCGAGCCGCGCGAGTACCTCAAGAACCCCGCCGAGGCGTCCCGCATGCTCGGCGCCGGCGCGAGCACCGAGGCCGACCTCGAGATCGCGGATCCGGGACGCGAGGCGGTCGGCTACCAGCTCGATCTCTGCCTGCGCGAATCGGCCACCCTGCTGCGCTGCGCCCAGGGCCCCGGCTGAATCGCCATGGTTCCCATCCAGATCGGCCCGTATCGGCTGAGCGGTCGCGCTTTCCTCGCTCCGATGGCGGGCGTCACCGACCTGCCCTTCCGGCGCCTGTGCCGCGGCATGGGGGCCGCGCTCGCGGCGGGCGAAATGCTGTCCGCCGATCCGCGCCTGTGGGACACCGGGGAATCGCAGCGGCGCCGCGACCACGCCGGCGAGGACGAGCCGCGGGTCGTGCAGATCGCCGGCGGCGACCCGCAGATGATGGCGGACGCGGCACGGCGCAACGCCGATGCCGGCGCGCAGGTCATCGACATCAACATGGGCTGCCCGGCGAAGAAAGTCTGCAACAAGGATGCCGGGTCGGCGCTGTTGCGCGACGAGCGCCTCGTCGGGTCGATCCTGGAAGCCACCGTGCGATCGGTGGACGTGCCCGTCACGCTCAAGATCCGCACGGGCTGGAGCCGCGAGCGGCGCAACGGCGTCGCCATCGCGAGGATCGCCGAGTCGGCCGGCGTCCGGGCGCTCGCCGTGCACGGCCGGACCCGCGCGTGCCGGTTCGAGGGCGTCGCGGAATACGCCACGATCGCGGAGATCAAGCAGGCGGTCCGCATCCCGGTGATCGCGAACGGCGACATCGACTCGGCCGCGCGGGCCGTCGAGGTGATGCGCGTCACCGGCGCGGACGGCGTCATGATCGGGCGCGCCGCCCAGGGACGACCCTGGATCTTCCGCGAAATCGAGCTGGCGCTCGACGGCAAGACGGTGCCGCCGGAGCCGTCGCCTGCCGCGGTGCGTGATATCATCGCGGCTCACTTGCGCGACTTGTACGACTTCTACGGCGTGGAAGCGGGGGCCAGGATCGCGCGCAAGCACATCGGCTGGTATTGCCGGGAGCGCCCGCACGCGCAGGCCTTCCGTCAGTCCGTCATGCAGGTCGCTTCGGCCGGGGAGCAACTCGCGGCGGTGGAGCATTATTTCTCCTCGCTCGAATGCACGCACGCCGCAGCCGCCTGAGGCAACGAACGAACGACGATTCGAGGACAGGGGTCATGGCGTCGCGCAAGAAGACACGCACTCGCAGGGAGACGAGACCGGCGGCACAGCCGGCCGGCCGCAGCATTCCGCTGCGCTCGATGACGGAGCAGGCGCTCGACACCTACTTCACGAACCTGAACGGGCACGCGCCCGGGCACCTGTACAACCTCGTGCTGCGCGAGGTCGAGGAGCCGCTGTTCCGCGCAGTGCTCGACTACGCGGAGGGCAACCAGAGTCGCGCGGCCGACATCCTCGGCCTCAACCGCGGCACCCTGCGCAAGAAGCTCCGGACCTACGGCATTTCCGCGAACTGACCGCCGCGAAGGGGATTCCAGCGTGAGCGCACCGATCCGCCGAGCCCTCCTGAGCGTGTCCAACAAGGAGGGACTGCTCGACTTTGCACGCGCACTGCGCGAGCGCGGCGTCACGATCCTCTCGACGGGCGGCACCGCGGCCCTCCTCCGCAACGACGGCGTGGAGGTGACGGACGTCTCCGCGGTGACGGGCTTCCCCGAAATCATGGACGGCCGGGTCAAGACGCTGCACCCGAGGATCCACGGCGGCCTGCTCGGCCGTCGCGGTACCGACGACGCGGTGATGGCGGAGCACGGCATCGAGGCCGTCGACCTGCTCGCCGTGAACCTCTATCCGTTCGCAGCGACCATCGCGAAGCCCGGCTGCACCTTCGAGGACGCGGTCGAGAACATCGACATCGGGGGGCCGGCGATGGTCCGGGCCGCCGCGAAGAACCACGACCGGGTCGCCGTCGTGGTGGACCCGCTCGACTACGGCGCCCTGTTGGCGGAGATCGACCGCGGCGGCGGAAGCGTTTCGGCCGAGACGCGCTTGCGGCTCGCCACCAAGGCTTTCACGCACACCGCGCAGTACGACGCGACGGTCGCTTCCTATCTCGCTCGTGCCGCCCGTCCGTCGGCCGGCGAGTTCCCGGATCTCCTCGCGCTGCAGTTCCGCAAGCGGCTCGACCTGCGCTACGGGGAGAACCCGCACCAGCAAGCGGCGTTCTACGTGGCTGCAGACGCGCAGGGGGCGTCGGTCGGCTCGGCGTCGCAGCTGCAGGGCAAGGAGCTGTCGTTCAACAACCTTGCTGACGCCGACACGGCCTTCGAGTGCGTCCGGCAGTTCGAGACCCCGGCCTGCGTGATCGTCAAGCACGCGAATCCCTGCGGCGTCGCCGTCGGCGCGAGCCTCGGCGAGGCCTACGACCGCGCCTTCCGCACCGACCCGACGTCGGCGTTCGGCGGCATCATCGCCTTCAACCAGCCGCTCGACGGGTCGACGACGCGCGCGATCCTCGAGCGCCAGTTCGTCGAGGTCATCGTCGCGCCCGCGGCGGATGCCGACGCGCGCGAGGCTTGCAGCCGGAAAGAGAACGTGCGGCTGCTCGTGACGGGCGGCGTGGCGCCCAGCAACTCACGCTTCGAGATCCGCAGCGTCAACGGCGGCCTCCTCGTGCAGACCCGCGACGAGGGGATGGTCGCGGCCAGCACCCTGCAGGCCGTGACGAAGCGCGCACCGACGCCGTCGGAACTCGCCGACCTGATGTTTGCCTGGCAGGTCTGCAAGTACGTGAAGTCGAACGCGATCGTGTACGCGACGGACGGCATGACCGTCGGCGTGGGCGCGGGACAGATGAGCCGCGTCTACAGCACGCGCATCGCCGCCATGAAGGCCCGCGACGAGGGACTCGAGCCGAAGGGCTCGGTCATGGCATCCGACGCCTTCTTCCCCTTCCGCGACGGCCTCGACGCCGCGGCCGAGCACGGTATCACGGCCGTCATCCAGCCGGGCGGCTCGGTCCGCGACGCGGAAGTGATCGCCGCCGCCGAAGAGCACGGCATCGCCATGGTCTTCACCGGCATGCGCCACTTCCGGCACTGAACATGAAAGTCCTG
>JBBIVG010000047.1:0-15405 GCA_037439865.1 Nevskiaceae bacterium | reverse complement strand
ATCAAGCCGTTCCAGGACATCCTGCTCGGGCTGTTCTTCATCTCGGTCGGCATGCTGCTCGACCTGCGCCTGCTGCTCGCGCAGCTGCCGCTCGTGCTCGCTCTGCTCGCCGCGCTGCTCGTCGCGAAGGCGGCCGTGGTGCTCATCGTCGTGCGCTGGTTCGTGCCGAACACGCGCAAGGCGCTGCGGACGGGCATCGTCGTGTCGATGGGCGGCGAGTTCGGCTTCGCGCTGCTCACGCTGCTGCTCAAGGGACGCGTGGTGGACGCGGCGCTCGTCCAGCCACTGCTCACTGTCATCGCGCTCAGCCTGCTGCTCGGGCCCCTGCTCGTCCGCTACAACGGCCGCATCGCGGATCGCATCCAGCGGCGGCGCACCGTCGAGCCCTCCGAGGTCGCGCTGGAGACGGCCGCCACCCGGCAGCTCGCGGAGCGCGAGCACGTGATCATCTGCGGCTTCGGGCGCGTCGGGCAGAACCTGGCGCGCGTCCTCGAACGCCGCGGCATCGAGTTCATCGCGCTCGACCTCGATCCTTTGCGGGTGCGCGACGCCCGGCAAGCCGGCGACCCCGTCGTGTACGGCGACGCCTCGGAACCAGAGGTGCTGCGCGCGCTCGGGCTCGAGCACGCCAGCGCGCTCGTCGTCTCGTTCGACGACACGGCGACCGCGCTGCGCATCGTGCGCCGCGTGCGGCGGCTGCGGGCGGACCTGCCGGTGCTGGTACGGACTGAGGACGACTCAAAGCTCGACGCGCTGCAGGCAGCGGGCGCGACCGAGGTGATACCGGAGACGTTCGAGACGAGCCTGTCGCTGGTCGCGCACGTGCTGCTCGTCCTCGACGTGCCGGCGCCGGAAGTGCTCGAGACGACCGAGGACATCCGGCACGACCGCTACGCGATACTGCGCAGCGTGTTCCGCAAGCGCGACGCACGCCCCCTGGACGAAGCCCATTCACTGCGCCAGCAGCTGCGCACCGTCGTGCTGCCCCCAGGGGCCTGGGCGGTGGGACAGTCGATCCGGGACCTCGGGCTGCACGAAGGGAGAGTCCTGGTCAACGCGATCCGCCGCGACGGCATCGTCGGTCGAAATCCCGATTCGGCGATGAAGCTGCGGGAGGGCGACGTGCTGATCCTCTGGGGTGTCCCCGAGGACCTCGAGCAGCAGGAGAGCCGGCTGCTGACGGGCTGAGCGGGAGACGTACCAACCGGCAAGGCCACACGGAGACCGGGCCTTCGGCGCCCCCTCCTCCGAGCGACCATCCGACGAAGCTTCCCGCTCCTCCTGCGAGCGCGGACGCTACTTCTTGCCGCCCTTCACGATCCATAGGTAGAAGTTCAACGCCGCGATCACGAGTGCCGCCGCCACACCGATGCCGAGCAGCTGTGTCTCGCCGTCCCAGGAAATGATTTGCCCGAGGAAGGTGACGGCCATGACCGCAATCACCACCGACACCAGGTTGGTCTTGAGATCGTCGAATGTCCTGATCTGCAGCCGGGATGCCACTTTCACCTCGGCGTCGATGAACAGCTCGTAGAGACTGAGTGCCATGACGAGCATCACGGTGCCGAGCAGGAACAGATCGAAGATCTCGATAAAGTAAAGCATGATTGCCTTTGAAGTCTTGGTCGACACGTCGCCGTCAGCGAGCGTCCTCGAGATGACCGCGACGGTGTCGACGATGCCATACACGAACAGCGCGATCGCGGACGCGAGCGCACCCAGCACCGCGAGAACCACCAGGTAACGGCTCGAGTTCAGCAGCGGCTTGAGCATGGCGAGTTCCCTATCGTGATTCCCGGAGAAATTTGGTTCGCGACATACATGTTTGATGAGGGCGGCGTCTCGGAGCTTGTCCGCATGTGTGATGGTAGTACGGCTTGCCGGGTTTCGTTCAATCCCGGCGACCGTGCCTCGTCACGCTATCGTCATGGTGACCGTCGTCCAGTGGAACGCGAACCCGGAGAGGTATCGGAATACTATTCGGCGTAACTGTCGAGCAAGGTTCGAATCATCCGCTGATACGGAACCTTCGACCACGCGGCATGCGCCTTGGAGAAATCGACGCTCTTCCTGCTGAGAGAGATGGTGATCTTCACACCGTCTTCCCTCAGGACAAGCTGATCCGGCGGTGGAAGGAAATCTTCCACCATCTCCGTGCGGCCGAGTAGCTCATGTGTGTACTTTCGAGTGTGCTTCATAGAGTTTATTGCCTTCGCGCCACCAACCGGCGCCGATGACGCGGATGAAATTTCCGCGGTAGGTGAATCGGACCGTAAGATCGCCGTCGGCCACACGGTCGACAAAGTAGAAGCGCGACTCTGTGCGGCTGTGCTTGCGCGGGTTCCCCGCGTCCTTGTCGGAGTACCATTCAAAGCGTGCAACACCCGCACCGGGCAGCGGACGGTGGACGGGGAATGTCGGCCCACAGCGGACATCGCGACTAGTCGCGGCGGACCCTAGTCAGCTCTAACGCGTGTCGATTCGAACCAGTCTGGGATACGCTACACCCAAGCTGAAGAGGGTGAATAGAGAAAGGTGGGCCGTCAAGGAGGGAGAACATGCAGGGCGCTAAGTCCCAGACAGTGCTGACGTATTTCGATGCGTGCAATACGGGCGATATCCGTGAACTGATGGCGACCATGGATACCAATATTGTTCACTACTTCCTGCCACCCGCTCACCGAGCAATTCACGGCGCTGAACACCTCGCGCGATATTGGAGCAAGTTCAAGCGGCTGTTCGATCCCGTTTGGCGCATCGATCACATCATCGAGGCAGGCGACGACGTTGTCAGCGAATGGAGCTGTGCATACAGACCCGGTGGTGGCGGTGATCGCAGACTGTTTCGCGGCACCGAATGGTATGTCATGCGGAATGGCCTGATTGCCGAAGTCCGCGCCTATTACGTCTACGACGAGGCGCGCGACTGTCAGCTGACGGATTTCAATTACGCAGAACGCGGGTACCTGTTGAAGTAGCTCGCTTCGACTAGCTCCGTCGCGCACTGTTCACCGATGTCACCTTGCATAAGGATGTCTGCTCCTGGCCGAACTACGTCTTTCGGTCGACCGCAGGGTAATTGAAGAGAGCAAGGGAGTTTGCCCCTCGCCAGATTCAATCGAACCATCTCAACCGCCCCAGCTCAGGACAGGAAATGAATGGATGGACGCGCGCGTCCCATCCCTTGCTATCCCCTATCCTTTATCCGCTAACTGCCGATCCCCGCTCACCCATCTTCCCGCTCTCATGACCACCATCGGCACACCGCTCTCTCCCTCCGGCACGCGCCTGCTGATGCTCGGCGCCGGCGAACTCGGCAAGGAAGTCGTCATCGAGGCGCAGCGCCTCGGCGTCGAGGTGATCGCCGCCGACCGCTATCCCGACGCGCCGGCGATGCAGGTCGCGCACCGCTCGCACGTGCTCGACATGCTGGACCCCCAGGCACTGCGTGACCTCGTGCTGCGCGTGCGGCCGTCGCTGGTCGTGCCGGAGATCGAGGCGATCGCCACGCCTGCGCTGCTCGATCTCGAGCGCGAGGGATACCGGGTGATTCCAACGGCGCGCGCCGCGCGACTCACG
Source organism: Nevskiaceae bacterium (assembly GCA_037439865.1). GTDB lineage: Bacteria > Pseudomonadota > Gammaproteobacteria > Steroidobacterales > Steroidobacteraceae > RPQJ01. The sequence goes on along the minus strand of JBBIVG010000047.1, from coordinate 11,826 downwards.
ATGGACCGCGAGGGCATCCGTCGGCTCGCCGCGGAGGAACTGGGGCTCCGCACCTCGCCGTATCGCTTCGCGGACGACGAGGCGACCTACCGCGAGGCCGTCGCCGCGCTTGGGATGCCGTGCGTCGTGAAACCCGTGATGAGCTCGTCCGGAAAAGGGCAAAGCGTCGTGAAGGGCGTGGCGGACGTGCAGCACGCATGGGACTACGCGCAGAGAGGCGGACGCGCCGGCGCCGGCCGCGTCATTGTCGAGGGGTTCATCCGCTTCGACTACGAGATCACCTTGCTCACGGTGCGGCACGCTGGCGGCACGAGCTTCTGCGACCCGATCGGCCACCTGCAGATCGACGGCGACTACCGCGAGTCCTGGCAGCCGCAGGCCATGAGCGCCGCGGCGCTCGCCGAGTCGCAACGCATCGCGCGGGCCATCACCGACGCCCTCGGCGGCGCCGGCATCTTCGGCGTCGAGCTGTTCGTCCGCGGCGACGAGGTCTGGTTCAGCGAGGTCTCTCCCCGGCCGCACGACACCGGCCTCGTCACGCTCGTGTCGCAGGATCTCTCCGAGTTCGCGCTGCACGTGCGCGCGATCCTCGGGCTGCCGGTTCCGGCGATCCGCCAGCTCGGGCCGTCGGCTTCCTGCGCGATCCTGCTCGAAGGGCAATCCGCCGACGTCCGCTTCCACGACGTCGAGCGGGCGCTCACCGAGCCCGACACTCAGCTCAGGCTCTTCGGCAAGCCCGAAGTGCGCGGCAGGCGGCGCATGGGCGTCGCGCTCGCCAGGGACGCGACGATCGACGCGGCACGCGAAAAGGCGCGCCGGGCGGCGGCCGTGATCGTTGCCGGAGCCGAGCTGCGCTGAAGCGTCAGCGGTCCGCCTGCAGGTGAGCCTCGAGCAGCCATAGGGCCTTGTCCGCGGCACGTGAGATGCCGGTGAACAGGTCACTGGTGTCCGCGTCGCCCGCCTTCGCCGCTTCGTCGATCGCCTTGCGCACGCCCTTGCCGAAGCGGGACAACCCGGCTGCGAGCGCGTCGAGGTGCGCACGCCCGTCCGCGATCTCGATCGGATAGGGGTCGAGGCGCGAGCGGCCGGCGATCGCCTGCAGGGTCCCCTCGGCGATTCCACCGAGTGCGGCGATCCGTTCCGCGATCTCGTCCGAGTGGCCGCCCATCTCGCCGGCGATCCTGTCGAACAACTCGTGCAGGGCGATGAACGACGGGCCCTTCACGTTCCAGTGGGCCTGCTTGGCCTGCAGCTGCAGGTCGAGCGCGTCCGCGAGGCGCGCGTTCAGCAGGGTGATCATCTTGGCCCGCGTCTTCGCGGCCAGGTCAATTCTCGTGCTGTGCATGGCGTCTCCTGATGGTTCGGGAGCCTTTGCAGGCTGGGGTTGCATTGTTGCGGGCCGCGCTCGGACGGCCAACAGAACCCTTCAATGGGGTCGATACCTGTGGTCAATCCGCTGACAGCCCCGGTGGCACGCCCAGCTTCAGCACGTGCGTCAGCTAAAAAACGTTGTCATACATGAGGTTAGGCCCGAACGGCATCCGTCGCATCGACTGGGACGAAGAGGGCTCGTGACAAAGTTGCAGAATATATACTCGTGTTTAGTCATTGACATCGTGTCAACACGCGCACACGATTACCGCATGTCGTACATCAGCGAACGCCGACAGGAAGAGCGCGACCGCCGCCGCACCGAGATCGTGGATGCTGCGGAGGCTCTCTACGCCGAGGCCGGCTGGGACTCGGTCACGATGGATCAGGTCGCCCGGCGGGCCCGGCTCAGCCGCGCGCTGGTCTACGTCTATTTCAAGGACAAGGCCGACCTGCATCTCGCGCTGGTCGAGCGTGCACTGGACACCCTGCGCGAGCGTTTCGAGGCCGCCCGCGCAGGCAGGGCGCGCGGCATCGACGAGCTCGAAGCGATCGGCCGCGCGTACCTCGTCTATGCCCGCGAGTTGCCGCACTACTTCGACGCCTGCGCGCGCTACCAGTCGCACGCGTGCAGCGGCGCCGACGAGGTGCCGGCGAACGAACTGGCCTGCATGGCGGCCGGGCATCGCGTCCACGAAGTGCTGGTCGACTCGCTCAACCGCGGCGTCGCCGACGGCTCCATCCGCGCCGACCTCGGCAACCCGTACGTCACCGCGCTCTCGCTCTGGGCCTTCTCGCACGGCGTCATCCAGATCCTGTCGAGCAAGGGAGGCCAGATCGAGCATGAGGGCGTGCCGGTGCAGCAGCTGCTCGACCACTCGATGGCGCTGATCCTCGGCGCGCTGCAGCCCTGAGTCGAGGGTTCCACCGTGGCCGCGCTTGCCTCACTTCGTACCGCCCGCCGCATCGGCTGCCTGGCCGCAATTGCGGGCTCGCTGCTCGCCGTCGCCCAGCCCGCCGAGGCGGCGGCAGCAACGGAGCCGACGATCGATCCAGCCGGGACGGTCGAGGATGGCCTGCGGCAGGTGCTCGACGACGCACTCGTGGCGAACCTCGAGCTCAAGGCGGGCGCTGCGAGCGTGCAGCAACGCGTCGCGGCACTCGACCGCGCGCGGGCGCGTTACAAGCCGGTGCTCGACTTCGACGCACGCTACTCCGTCGCCGACGGCGGGCGCACCATCGATTTTCCGGTCGGCGACCTGCTGAATCCCGTCTATGAGACGCTCGACGAGCTGCTCGTGCAGTCGGGGCAGCCGCCGCAGTTCCCGCGCGTCAAGAACGAGCAGATCCGGCTGCTGCTCCCGCAGGAGCAGAACACGCGCCTCGTCATGGCGCAGCCGATCTACGAGCCCCGCATCGGACCCGCCGTCGAGGCATCGCGCCAGGACCTGAACCGCGCGGCGGCCGACCTGTCGGGGCTCCGCGCGCGCGTGATCCGCGACACGAAGCAGGCCTACTACGAATGGCTCGCCGCGCAGCAGCAGTCGCTCGTGCTCGACGCCACGCTCGAGGTCGCGAGATCGAACGTCGCGGCCACCGACAGCCTCTATCGCAACGGCAAGGTGACGCGCGACCTCGTGTACCGCGCCGAGGCCGACCTGCTCGAAGTCGAGCAGCAGCGCCTGGCCGTGTCGAGCCGGGTGAACATCGCGCGGAGCTACGTGAACCTGCTGCGCAACGTGCCGCTGTCGTCGCCTGTGCCGGGCGCGACGATCGACGCGGCGACCGTCGAGCGCTTCCGCGTGCGCCTGCTGCAACGGCTCGCAGGCCGCCGCCTGGAGGTGCCGCAGCTGCAGCAGGTGGCGACCGATCGCCGGGCGGAGCTCGAGAGCCTCGACGCCGCCATCGCGGCCAGCCTCGCCCAGCAGGATCTCGCGCGCGCCGCATTCAAGCCGACGCTCGGGGTCGGCGCCGAGGCCGGGATCCAGGGCGAGGACTACGGGTTCGGCGCCGACGAACGCTATGTCCTCGCCTCCGTCGTGCTGCGCTGGAACGCCTTCCGCGGCGGCGCCGACCAGGCCGCCCTCGCGGAGGCCAAGGCACTCACCGACGAGCTGCGCGCGACGCGCGACCTTGCCGCGCAGCAGGTGCGCCTCGAAGTGCAGCGCGCCCTCGAGCTCTTCGCGGTGGCGGACGCCTCGCTCGAGACGGCGCAGAAGCGCGCGGACGCCGCGGAGGCAGCGTTCCGCATCGCGACGAAGAAGCGCGACCTCGGGCAGATCAACCAGACCGACTTCATCGACTCGCGTCGCACGCTCACGGACGCGCAGCTGAACCTGAACCGCGTGCGGACCGAGTTCCTGGCGCGCCTCGCCGAGCTCGAGTTCGCGATCGGCGACTCCCGGACGACCGGGAAGGAGCTGTTGTGAACCGCCTTGCGATCCTCCTCCTCGCGAGCCTCGCGCTCGCATCCTGCGGCAAGTCGCAGGCGCCCGGCCCCGGCCCGGCCGCGGCCACGCCCGTTCGCACGACGACCGTCGAGAGCGTGGACGTGGGCAACGCGGTGCGCTCCGTCGGCGTGCTTGCGCCGCGTGACGAGTTCCGGCTGTCCTTCAAGGTCGGCGGCGTCATCGACAGCATCACGGTGGATGCCGGCGACGCCGTCCGCAAGGGACAGGTGCTCGCGCTCATCAAGCGCGCGGAGGTGGATGCGGCCGTCGCGCAGGCCACGGAAGCGACGGAGAAGGCGCGCCGCGACCTCGAGCGCGGTCAGCGGCTGCGCGCGGACGAAGTCGCCACGGACGAGCAGGTACAGGACCTCACCACGGCCTACAACGTCGCACGCGCAAACCTCGAGGCCGCGCGTTTCAACGCGCGCTTTGCGCGCATCGAGGCGCCGGGGGACGGCGTCGTGCTGCAGAAGCTCGCCGAGGCGAACGAACTCGTGCAGGCGGGCCAGCCGGTTCTGGTCCTCGGCGGCACGGGCGCGGGCTGGATCGTGCGCACGGCGCTTGCGGATCGCGACGCGGTGCGCGTCAACATCGGCGACGTCGCACGCGTCACGTTCGACGCCTTCCCCGGGCGCGAATTCGCGGGCAAGGTGACACGCGTCGGCTCGAGCGCCGACCCGATGACGGGCACGTTCGAGGTCGAGATCGACGTGGCTCCGGAGGGCGCGCGCTTCGTGCGGGGCCTCGTCGCCAAGGTGTCGCTCGACATCAGGGACGGCGGCGCGGCAGCCACCCGTACCGTCGTGCCGGTGACCGCGATCGTCGAGGCAAACGGCGCTGTCGCGACCGTGTACCTGCTGGATGCACGGGCGGGCGTGGCCCGACGCAGGCAGGTCACCGTCGGGCCGCTCGTCGGCGATCGCGTGATCGTCACCGCCGGCCTTGCGGCGGGCGACCGGGTGGTCACGGACGGCGCCGCCTGGCTCGCGGACGGCAAGCCCGTCCATGTCGTCGGGCAGCAGGGCTGAGGCCGCGGCCGTGCGCATCTGGGCTTTCAGCGTCCAGCGCTGGCAGTTCACGCTGGTGCTGTTCGGCCTGCTGATCGCGGTCGGCATCAACTCGCTGGTCAACATTCCCCGCTCGGAGGACCCGGAGTTCCACGTGCCGATCCCGACCGTCGTGGCCGTGTACCCGGGCGCGGACCCGGTGGACATCGAGCGCCTCGTCGTGGACCCGATCGAGGACGCGATCAACGAACTCGACGACATCAAGCGCATCGACAGCCGCTCGCTCGACGGCGTGGGCGTCATCCAGCCCGAGTTCCACTGGGACACCGACGCGGACGAGAAATACGACGAGGTCGTGCGGGAGGTGAACCGCATCCGCGCGCAGCTGCCCGCGGACCTCGCCTCGCTCGAGGTGCGCAAGGCCGGGTCGGGACTGGTCAACATCGTGCAGGTCGCGCTGGTGAGCGAGAACGCCAGCTATCGCGAGCTCAAGGAACTGGCCGAGGACCTGCGCGACTCGATCGAGACGGTGCCGGGCGTGCGGCGCGGCGCGTACTGGGCGGTGCCGGAGCCGGAGGTGCGGATCGCGATCGATCTCGAGCGCATGGGACGCGCGGGCGTCACGCTCGGCCAGGTCGAGAACGCGATCCGCGGCGGTAACGCGACCGTGCCCGGGGGTTCGGTGGACGTCGGGCTGCGCAAGTACAACCTGAAGACGTCGGGCGGCTTCGACTCGCTGGACGAAGTCGCCGAGACCGTCGTCGCCAGTCGCGACGGCAAGCTCGTGAAGGTGCGCGACGTCGCGGACGTCAGCTGGGAAACCCAGGAGGAGCGCTACACCGGGCGTTTCAACGGCAAGCGCGCGGTGTTCGTCACCGCGAATGCCAAGGACGGCACCAACGTCTTCAAGGTGCGGAACGGCATCTACGCCAAGCTCGATGCGTTCGAGCGCAGCCTGCCGAAGGGGATCACGCTCGAGCGCGGGTTCGACCAGAGCCGCAACGTCAGCCATCGCCTGACGCGCCTCGGCATCGACTTCGTGATCGCGATCGCGCTCGTGGTGCTCACGCTGCTGCCGCTCGGACTGCGCGCGGCGACCGTAGTGATGATCTCGATTCCGCTGTCGCTCGCGATCGGACTGTCGCTGCTCTACTTCACCGGCTTTTCGTTGAACCAGCTCTCGATCGCCGGCTTCGTGCTCGCGCTCGGCCTGCTGGTGGACGACTCGATCGTGGTGGTGGAGAACATCGCGCGGTATCTGCGCGCCGGCTTCTCGCCGATCGAGGCCGCGATTTCCGCGACCGACCAGATCGCACTGGCCGTGCTCGGCTGCACGGCCACGCTGCTGTTCGCGTTCCTGCCGCTGCTGTTCCTCCCGGAAGGCGCCGGCATCTTCATCCGTTCGTTACCGGCGGCCGTGCTCTACACGGTCATCGCCTCGCTCCTGGTCGCGTTCACGGTCATCCCGTTCCTCGCGAGCCGCATCCTGCGTCCGGAGGGTGAAGCCGGCGAGGGCAACCGCTTCCTGAAGGGCCTCATGTCCGTCATCCACCGGGTGTACGGGCCCGCGCTGCGCGTCGCACTGAGGCGCCCGGTCCATACGCTCGTGGCGGCCCTGTGCTTCGTGGCGGCTTCGGCAATCCTCGTGCCGCTGATCGGCTTCAGCGTGTTTCCGCCGGCGGACATCCCGCAATTCCGCGTCACGATCGAGACGCCCGACGGCGCGAGCCTCGCGGACACGGACCGGGCGCTGCGTTTCGTGGAGGACGAACTCGCGCGCCACGCCGAGGTGAAGCATTACTTCGCGAACCTCGGCCACGGCAACCCGCGCGTCTACTACAACACGTTCCCCGAGGAGACCAACGCGAACGTCGCGGAGGTGTTCGCCGAGCTCCACCGGTTCGATCCGCGCCGAAGCCCGCAACTCTACGAAGAGCTGCGCAGGAAGTTCGCGCAGTATCCCGGGGCGCGCATCCTCGCGGAGCCGTACCAGAACGGGCCGCCGATCAACGCGCCGATCGAGATCGCGATCACGGGCCCCGACCTCGGGCAGCTCCGTGACCTGGCCGCAAAAACCGAGGCCCTGATCGCAGGAACTCCCGGCACGCGCGACGTGGACAACCCGTTGCGCCGGCTGCGCACGGACATCGACCTGCACATCGATTCGCAGAAGGCCGCGCTGCTCGGGGTCGCACCAATCGAGGCGGACCGTACGGTGCGCGCGGCCGTGGCTGGCGTCAGCGCGGGCAAGTTCCGCGAGCCGGACGGGGACGAGTACGACATCGCGCTCCGCCTGCCGATGCAGGGCCGCCAGACGCTCGACGCGCTGAACCTCATCGAGGTCGCCTCCGCTGCCGGAAGACCCGTGCCACTGAGGCAGATTTCGTCGCCCGGGTTCGCGGCGGGCGTGAGCGTGATCGAGCGCCACGACCGCGAGCGACAGGTCCTGCTGACCGCGTATCCGGTGGATGGGTACAACACCGGCAAGGTCACGAAGGACGTCCTGCAACGGCTCGACGCGTTGGAACTGCCCGCCGGCTACAACCTGCGCGCCGGGGGCGAGGTCGAGGCGCGCCAGGAGAGCTTCGGCGGCATCGGCACCGCCGTGCTCGTGGCGGTGTTTGGCATCCTCGCCGTGCTGATCCTCGAGTTCGGCAGCTTCCGCTCAATGCTCATCGTCGCGGGCGTGATCCCGCTAGGCATCGCGGGCGGCCTCGTCGCGCTGCTCGCGACGGGCTACACGCTCTCCTTCACGGCGATGATCGGGTTCGTCGCGCTCATCGGCATCGAGATCAAGAATTCGATCCTACTGGTGGACTTCACCAACCAGCTGCGCGAGCAGGGGGTGGCTCTCGACGAGGCGATCACGCGCGCGGGCGAGATCCGCTTCCTGCCGATCCTGCTCACGTCGGCCACCGCGATCGGTGGCCTGCTGCCGCTCGCCGTGCAGGGCTCGGGGCTCTACTCCCCGCTTGCGATCGTGATCATCGGCGGGTTGCTGTCCTCGACGCTGATCGGGCGGCTCGTCACGCCGGTGATGTACAAGATGCTGCCGCCGTCGATCACGCCCAAGGGGCCCGAGCAGCGAGATGCGGCGATGGCGTGAGCGAGGAAATGCCCGCTACTGTGATTCGGCGCTGCCGCGCTTGCGCCTCAGCAGCTCGTCGGCGTCGAGCCCGAGTCGCTCGATCGTCGCGGAGACGCGCGGCCATTCCTGCTCGAGGAAGCGCTGCCGCTCGCCCTTGAGCAGTTGCGTGCGAGCCCCGGCCGACACGAACATCCCGCGGCCGCGCCGCTTTTCGACCAGTCCATCGTCCACCAGCTGCTGGTAGCCCTTGAGGACCGTGAGCGGATTCAGCGAGAAGTCAGCGGCGACGCTGCGCACCGACGGCAGCGCGTCACCGTCCGCCAGCACTCCCTCCAGGATCATCGCCACGACCTTGTCGCGGAGCTGGCGATAGATCGGCTGGGTGTCGTTCCAGTGTGGGTCCATGCGACCGGACGGCAAGGTGATTGGCTGCTCTACTGTAGCAGAACACCCGGTATCGACCCCGGGGTCAGTGACCGAGTTCCACGACACACTTCACAGCCGCGTTCAGGACCGCCGGCGTGATGGCCGTTTGCGCCAACGGACTCGGCGAGACCGAGAAGCCCGCATAGATCCAGACGATCCCCGCGAGGATCGTGGCCGCAATCCTGCTCGCCACGCGCATTGCCTCTTACCCCCTCAGCGTTGCCCTTTTAGCTTACTGTTGTAGTTAACTACAACACCAAACCAATGTCAACAATGAACGGCACGGACATCGGGAGTCCCTTACCGGCCGCAGCAAACGACCGCTGTAATATCGCCATTCGACCGGGTCCGGCCCTTCCCAGGGTCGACGCCGGGCACGCAACCAGGCACACAGCGGAGAGACTCCATGAAGACCCCTGTCAACGTCGCGATCACGGGCGCGGCGGGCCAGATCGGCTACGCCCTCGCCTTCCGGGTGGCCTCGGGCCAGATGCTCGGCCCGGACACGCCCGTCAACCTGCACCTGCTCGAAATCACGCCGGCGCTCGCAGCGCTGCAGGGCGTGGTGATGGAACTGAACGACTGTGCGTTCCCGACGCTGAACAGGATCGTTGCGACCGACGATGCGCGAGTCGCCTTCAAGGACTGCAACGTCGCGCTGCTCGTTGGCGCGCGCCCGCGCGGGCCGGGCATGGAGCGCAAGGACCTCCTCCTCGCCAACGCGCAGATCTTCTCCGCACAGGGCAAGGCGCTCGACGCCGTCGCCGACCGCAACGTACGCGTGCTCGTCGTGGGCAACCCGGCCAACACGAATTCGCTGATCGCGATGAAGAATGCGCCGAGCCTCAACCCGCGCAACTTCACCGCGATGGTGCGTCTCGATCACAACCGCGCGCTGTCGCAGCTCGCCGAGAAGACGGGCGCGCACACCACGGACCTGCGCAAGGTCATCATCTGGGGCAACCATTCCGCGACGCAGTATCCCGACCTGCACCACGCGACGGTCAAGGGCAAGCCGGCTCTCTCGCTCGTGGACGACGCCTGGTACAAGGAGCAGTTCATCCCGATCGTGCAGCAGCGCGGGGCGGCCATCATCAAGGCGCGCGGCGCTTCGTCGGCGGCATCGGCCGCGTCCGCGGCGATCGACCACTTCCACACCTGGCTGCACGGCACGCGGGAAGGCGACTGGGTCAGCATGGCCGTTCCCTCCGACGGAAGTTACGGCATACCGGCGGGCGTGATCTACGGCTACCCGGTCACCTGCAAGGGCGGCGACTACCAGATCGTGCAGGGCCTCGCGATCAACGATTTCAGCCGCGGCAAGATGGATGCGACGCACAAGGAGCTCCTCGAGGAGCGCGACGGCGTCAAGGACCTGCTCTGACCTGAGCGAGCGGACGGGCGGCGGCCGGGGAACCGCCGCCCGATCCCACACGACAAGACCATGGCCGGTGAGCAGAAGCGTCGCCTGGGCGACGTCGTGTTCGGTCCGCCGCGCGACCCGATGTCGCCGGAGACGCGCAAGCACATCGCGCTCGCGGCGTTCCTCGCCTGGATCGGCATCGGCGCCGACGGCCTCTCCTCGTCCGCCTACGGCCCCGCCGAGGCCTACATCGCCCTCGGCGCCCACAGCCAGCTCGCGCTGTACCTCGCGATCGCGACGGCATTCACCGTGTTCGTGATCTCGCTCGCCTACAACCAGGTGATCGAGCTGTTCCCGAACGGCGGCGGCGGCTACAAGGTCGCGACGCGCCTCGTGGGCCCGTACGCCGGGCTCGTCGCGGGCTCCGCGCTGATCGTGGACTACGTGCTCACGATCGCGATCTCGGTGGCGGCCGGCGTGGATGCCCTGTTCAGCCTCGTGCCGCCGGTGCACCAGTCGGTGAAGCTCGAGGTCGAGGTGGCCGTCATCTGCGTACTCATCTACCTCAACCTGCGCGGCATGCGGGAATCGATCAAGGTCCTCGCCCCGATCTTCGTCGGCTTCGTGATCACGCACTTCGCGCTCATCGCCTACGGCATCGTGAGTCACGAGGCGGGCATCGAGACCGAGGTGCAGCAGACGCTCCAGGAGACTGCGCAGCTCGCCGGCCAGGCCGGCTGGTTCTTCGTCGTCGCGATCTTCCTCAAGGCCTACTCGCTGGGCGGCGGCACCTACACCGGAATCGAGGCCGTCTCGAACAACGTCAACATGCTGAAGGAGCCTCGCGTCCACACCGGCAAGTGGACGATGCTGCTCATGGCGCTTTCGCTGAGCATCACGGCGGCCGGCATCATCCTGCTCTACCTGCTGTGGGACGTGGTGCCCTCGCACACGGGCGAGACCCTCAATGCGGTCGTGTTCGGCAGCATCATCGGCAGCCTCGGGTTCCACGGCACCGCGAGCCACGCGCTGCTGACGGTCGTGCTCTTCTTCGAAGGTGCGCTGCTCTTCGTCGCGGCGAACACGGGCTTCCTCGGCGGGCCGGCGGTGCTCGCGAACATGGCGGTGGACCGCTGGGTGCCGAACCAGTTCAGCGCGCTGTCCTCGCGCCTCGTGACCCGCAACGGCGTGCTGCTGATGGGCCTCGCCGCGCTCGCGATCCTGGTCTGGACCGGGGGTTACGTGAGCCTGCTCGTCGTGCTCTACACGGTGAACGTGTTCATCACCTTCACGCTCTCGCTGCTCGGCCTCACTTTCTACTGGTGGCGCCAGCGGCGCGACGTGGAAGGCGCACCGCGCAGGCTGCTGCTGTCGGGCCTCGCGCTCCTGATCACCGCCGGCATCCTCGTCGTGATCATCATCGAGCGCTTCCTGCAGGGCGGCAGCGTGACGCTCGTGATCACGTCGGTGGTGGTCGGCGTCGGCCTGATGATCCGCCGTCACTACGCGCGGGTGCGGAAGCTCACCGAGAGATTCGAGCGCGAGCACCGCTGGCGCATGCGTGACCTGCCCTCTCCGCCGGCGGCGCCCGACCCGTCGCAACCGACGGCCGTGTTCCTGGTGAGCGCCAACCGCGGCATCGGCCAGCACATGGCCGAGCGCGTGGAGTCGCTCTTCCCCGGGCACTTCCGCAACTTCGTCTTCCTGAGCGTCGGCACCGTGGACAGCGAGTCCTACGGCAGCGAGCAGGCACTGCGCACGATGCAGTACGAGACGCGCGCCACGCTGGACGCGCTGGTGAACTACGCGCAGTACTGCGGCAAGTCGTCGGTGTGGCGCGATGCCTACGGCAGCGACCGCCTGGCCGAGCTCGAGCGGCTCTCGCTCGAGGTGCGCGAGGAGTTTCCGCAGAGCGTGTTCTTCGCGAGCCGGCTCGTGTTCGAGAAGGACTACCCCTGGAACCGCTGGCTGCACAGCCAGACGCCGCTCGCGATCCAGCGCTTGCTGAACGAGCAAGGCGTGGAACTCGTCATCCTGCCGGTGGCGCTCGAGGAGACGCCCAAACCCGGTAGCGCCGCGCCGGCGCCGGCCTGAAGCCGCGCCCTGTCTGCGGCGGTCTCC
>JBBIVG010000046.1:0-15546 GCA_037439865.1 Nevskiaceae bacterium | reverse complement strand
CCGGCCAGCTTCTCCACCAACGACGAGTGCGGGCTGCTGGTGGACGGCTTCGACGATCCGCCGGTGGTGCTCTATCCCTACAATCCCCCTTACTACCAGCGCCTGATCGAGAACGAGCCCGCGATCGAGATCGAGGCGACCTGCCGCACCAAGGCCGAGACGGGGGTCGAGATGGAGGCCCTGACGGGCGCCTCGGTCGCGGCGCTGACCGTGTACGACATGTGCAAGGCGCTGTCGCACGAAATCGTGATCGCCGACCTGCGCCTGCTCGAGAAGCACGGCGGCCGCCGGGAGGTGTCGCAGTCGTGAGCACGCTGGCCCCGCTCTACGGACTCGTGCTGGCGGGCGGCGCGAGTCGCCGCATGGGTCGCGACAAGGCGACCCTGGACTATCGCGGCCGCCCGCAGCTGCCGTGGGTCTTCGACATCGTCGCGCGACACTGCGAACGGACGTTCGTGTCGGTGCGGCCCGACCAGGCGTTGGAGCCCGTGCGCGCCGCGTTTCCGCAGATCGTCGACCGGATCCGGGACGCCGGGCCGATCGCCGGCATCGCCGCCGCGCAGGCCGAGCATCCCGACGCCGCGTGGCTCGTCGTCGCGTGCGACCTCCCGTTCCTGGCCGGGGAGACGCTGGCGTACCTCCTGGCGCGCCGCGGCACGCAACCGGTCACGGCCTTTCGCAGCACTCATGACGGGCTCCCGGAACCGCTCTGCGCGATCTACGAGCCGGCGACGCGGGAGGCCATCCTCGATGCGATCGCCCGCGGTCGCCACTGCCCGCGCAAGTTCGTGATCGCGAGTGGCGTGCCGCTGCTCGACCAGCCCGATGCGGCCGCGCTCGACAACGTGAACACGCCCGAGGAATTCGCCGAAGCCGCTTCGCGACTGGTCGTCGAGGGCTCGAGGCCGTGAACCGCAGCGTGACCGTGCAGTATTTCGCCATCCTGCGCGAGCGGGCCGGCCGCAGCTCGGAGGCCGTCACGACCACCGCGGCGACCCCCGGCGAACTCTATGAAGAGCTCAAGCTGCGCCACGGCCTCGAACTGCCGCGGTCGCTGCTGCGCGTCGCCGTGAACGAGGATTTCGCGGACTGGGAACGGCCGCTCGAGGACGGCGACCGGGTCGTCTTCATTCCTCCCGTCGCCGGCGGCTGATGCAGGCCTTCAGCTTCAGCACCTCCAGGCTCGAGCCCGAACGTTACCGGGCCTCGCTCGAGGACCCGGCGGCAGGAGGCTACGCGAGCTTCGAAGGCTGGGTGCGCGACCACAACGAGGGCCGTCGCGTGCAGCGCCTCGAATACGAGGCGTTCGAGGCGCTCGCGATGCGGGAAGGCGAGCGCATCGTCGCTGCCGCCATCGAGAGATTCGGCGTGAGCCGTGCTGCGTGCGTGCACCGGCTCGGCGACCTCGGGATCGGCGAGCTCGCGGTGTGGGTCGGCGTGAGCGCCGCGCACCGCGACGAGGCCTTCCGCGCCTGCCGCTTCATCATCGACGAGGTGAAGCACCGCGTCCCGATCTGGAAGAAGGAACATTACGAGGACGGCGACTCCGGCTGGGTGAATTGCGAGCGCTGCGCGGAACCCGCGCGCGAGCACGACCACGATCACCCGCACGCGCACCATCGTCACGACGCGCATGTGCCATTTGCCCACGATTACTCGCGCCAGGTTGCGCTGCCGGACGTCGGTCCGGAGGGTCAGGCACGGATCCGGGGTTCCTCCGTGCTCGTCATCGGCGCGGGTGGCCTCGGGGTGCCGGTGCTGCAGTACCTGGCCGCCGCGGGCGTCGGCCGCATCGGCATCCTGGATGGCGACGTCGTCGAGCCCAGCAACCTGCACCGGCAGCCACTGTACGGCATCCGCGACGTGGGCCGGCCGAAGGCCGCGGCGCCCCCCGCCTCCCCGCGCGCGGCGAGGGCCAGGGCCGCGATCCGCCGGCGCTCCGCGAGGGCCCGCGGAAGCTCCGGCCCGACCACGCGAGTCGCGGCAACATCGCGGCGCACGTCGCAGCGTACGACCTCGTCGTCGAATGCACCGACAACCTGCGTGCGAAATTCCTCGTGAACGACGCAGTCGTGAGCGCCGGCCGGCCCGCCGTCTTCGCGAGCATCTACCAGTACGAGGGCCAGTTGCAGGCCTACCTTCCGGTGCCTGACTGGCCCTGCGTGCGCTGCGTGTGGCCCGACGCGCCGCGCGACGGCATCGTCGGCACGTGCGCGGAGGCCGGCGTGCTGGGCCCCGTGGCGGGCACGCTCGGCGCGATGCAGGCAATGCAGGCGTTGCAGATCCTGCTCGGACTCGAGCCCGGCCCGGCGCGCGGGCTCGTCGTCGTGGACCTGCTGACGCTCCAGAGCCGCCACCTCCGGGGTTCGCGGCGCGCGGGATGCGAGCACGCGGCTGCCCTGTGGCAGGCCGTCGACGACGACGAACCGCTCGAGATCGAGTTCGCCAGCCTGGCTGACGCGCGTGCCGCCGGATTTGAGCTCGTGGACGTCCGGGAGCGATGGGAAAGGCAGTTCGACCAGCCCGGGACGCGCATCGAGACCCACCTGCCGCTGAGCGAGCTGCTCGACGGCCGAGCCGCCTTCCCTGCCGACGGCCGTTGCCTCATCGTGTGCGCGCACGGCGTGCGCAGCCTCGCGCTGGCGGAACAACTCCGCGAGCAGGGACGACGCGAGGTCTTTTCGATGCGGGGCGGGCTCGCGGCGCTCAGGGCCTGACCTGCCCCGAGCCGCGCACGACGTACTTGTAACTCGTCAGCTGCTCGACGCCGACCGGGCCGCGCGCATGGAAGCGGTCGGTCGAGATCCCGATCTCAGCACCCATGCCGAACTCGCCGCCGTCGGCGAACTGCGTCGAGGCGTTGTGCAGCACGATCGCGCTGTCCACGCGCGACAGGAAGGCCTCGGCCGCGGCCGGGTCCTCGGTCACGATCGACTCGGTGTGGGCCGAGCCGTACTTCGCGATGTGCCCGATCGCCTCGTCCACCCCGCTCACGACCCGGGCGGCGATGACGGCGTCGAGGTACTCCGTGTACCAGTCGTCCTCGACCGCCGGTCGCACCCGCGGATCCACAACCTGCACGCGCTCGTCGCCGCGCACTTCGCATCCGGCGTCGAGCAGGTCCTTCACGATCGGCGCGAGGTGCGTCGTGGCGCAACCCTCGTCCACGAGCAGCGTCTCGGCGGCGCCGCAGATTCCGGTGCGGCGCAGCTTCGCGTTCCTGACGATGGCGCGGGCCATGCCGAGGTCCGCCGCGCGATCCACGTACACGTGGCAATTGCCCTCGAGGTGCCCGATCACGGGCACGCGGGCTTCCTGCTGTACGCGCGCGATCAGGCTCTTGCCGCCGCGCGGGACGATCACGTCGATGTAATCGGTCATCGCGCCCAGCATGTAGCCGACCGCCGCGCGATCGGTCGTGGGAACGAGCTGGATGCAGGCCTCCGGCAGTCCCGCGGCGCGCAGGCCGTCGAGCAGGCACGCGTGGATCGCCGCGCTCGAATGATGGCTCTCGCTCCCGCCGCGCAGGATGGCCGCGTTGCCCGACTTGAGGCACAACGCGCCGGCGTCGCAGGTCACGTTGGGCCGACTCTCGTAGATGATGCCGATGACGCCCAGCGGCACGCGCACCCGCTGGATGCGCAGCCCGTTCGGCCGCGTCCACTCGGCGATGACCGTGCCGATCGGGTCAGGCAGGGCCGCAACCTGCTCGACGCCGCCGGCCATGGCCTCGACGCGGGATTCGTCGAGCTTCAGGCGATCGAGCATGGCCCCACCGAGGCCAGCGGCTCGCGCGGCGTGCATGTCCTTCGAGTTCGCCGCGAGGATCTCGGGGAGCTGCGCGCGCAGCGCGGCGGCGGCCGCGTGCAGCGCTGCGTCCTTGCGAGCGCGGTCCGCGAGGGCGAGCGACTGCGCCGCCGCAACGGCGGCGCGCCCGATCGCGTCCATCATTGCAGCGAGTTCGTGGGAGGTCACATCAGCACCATGTCGTCGCGGTGGATCATCTCGTCGCGGCCACGATAGCCGAGCAGCTCCTCGAGTTCCCGGCTCTGTCGCCCGCACATGCGCTCGGCATCGAGGCTCGAGTAGGCGGCGAGGCCGCGCGCGATTTCGCGCCCGGCCGGATCGATCACGACCACCGCATCGCCACGATCGAAGCGGCCGCTCACCTGCGTGATGCCGGCCGGCAGCAGGCTCTTGCCCTGGCGCAGCGCGCGCGCGGCACCCTCGTCCACCCGGAGCTCGCCCGCCGGCTTCAGCATCCCGGCGATCCACTGCTTGCGCGCCGTGACCGGGGATCCGTCGGCGACGAACCACGTGCAGCGCGCGCCGGACTCGACGCGGCGCAGGGGATTCGACTCGCGACCCGCGGTGACGCACATGTGGCAGCCGGCGGCCACCGCGATTCGGGCGGCCAGCACCTTGGTCGTCATGCCGCCCGAACCGACGTCCGACGCCGAACCCGCGGCCATGGCCTCGACCTCGGGCGTGATCCGCGGCACTTCAGGGATGAACATCGCGTCCGGAACGCGGGTCGGGTCCGCGGTGTAGAGCCCGTCGACGTCCGACAGCAGCACGAGGCAGTCCGCGCTCACCATCTGCGCCACGCGCGCCGCGAGGCGGTCGTTGTCGCCGTAGCGGATCTCGGCCGTCGCGACCGTGTCGTTTTCGTTGATGACGGGAATCGACCCGAGCCTGAGCAGCGCCGTGAGCGTGTTGCGCGCGTTGAGGTAGCGGCGCCGCTGCTCGGTGTCGCCGAGCGTGAGCAGCACCTGGGCCACGGTGAAGCCGTGATGCTCGAGCACCTCCTTCCAGGCGTGGGCGAGGCGGATCTGGCCCACGGCGGCGGCGGCCTGGCTCTCCTCGAGCTTGAGCTTGCCCGGCGCGAGGCCGAGCTGCCGCCGCCCGAGCGCGATCGCGCCGGAGGACACGAGCACGACCTCCTGGCCGCGCGAGCGCAGGCGCGCGATGTCTTCGGCGAGGGACTCCAGCCACGAACGGTTCACGCGCCCGGTCGATTTCTCGACCAGGAGCGCGGAACCGATCTTGACGACGACCCGCTTGGCCGTGGCGAGGCGGGACTTGCCAGCCGCGGCCGACCGGGTCATGCGAACGCGAAGTGCTCGGCGGGCAGCGACATGATGCCCGATGCCCCGGCGCGGGCGGCCGCCGCGTGCGCGTCGCAACGCGGCAGCAGCCGGTCGAAGTAGAACTTCGCGGTCACCAGCTTGGCCTTGTAGAAATCCGCGTCCGCCGCGCCTTCGGCCAGCTTCTTGGATGCGACGCCCGCCGCCGCGAGCCAGCACCAGCCGAGGCACACGTAGCCGGAGAAGGCCAGGTAATCGGCTGCCGCGGCACCGACTTCCTCGCGATCCTTCATCGCTGCACCGCCGAGTTCCATCGTGAGCTTGCCCCACTGCTCGAGGCGCTTGCCGAGCTCGGTGGCGAGCGGGGTGACCTCCGCCAGGCCGCCGAACTTCGCGATGGCCTCCTGGATGCGCGCGATCATCATCTGCACGCTCTTGCCGCCCGTGCCGAATACCTTGCGGCCGAGCAGGTCGAGCGCCTGGATGCCGTTGGTCCCTTCGTAGATCGGCGTGATGCGCGCGTCGCGCATCAGTTGCTCGACGCCCGTCTCGCGGATGAAGCCCGCTCCGCCGTGGACCTGGACCGCGAGGCTCGTGACTTCCATCGAGGCGTCGGTCAGGAACGCCTTGACGATCGGCGTCAGGAACGCGATCAGGTCGTGCGAGCGCTTCTTGGCGTCCGCGTCCTCGTTCAGGTGCGAGCTGTCGATCTCGCGGCCAGTCAGGAAGCAGAGTACGCGACCGCCTTCGACCAGCGCCTTCTGCGTGAGCAGCATGCGCCGCACGTCAGGGTGCACGATGATCGGATCGGCGGGCTTGCCCGGGGCCTTGGGTCCGGTGAGCGAACGGCCCTGCAGTCGTTCGTTCGCGAAGGCGACCGACATCTGCAAGGCGAGCTCGGACAGCCCCTGCCCCTGCAGGCCCACCCCGAGCCGGGCGTGGTTCATCATCATGAACATCGCCACCAGGCCTTCGTTGAGCTTGCCGACCAGCCAGCCCGTCGACTCGTTGAAGTGCATGACGCACGTGGGCGAGGCGTGGATGCCCATCTTGTGCTCAATCGAGCCGCAGCTCACACCATTGGCCTTGCCCGGGTTGCCGGCGGCATCCGGCAGGAACTTGGGCACCAGGAACATGCTGATGCCTTTCGTGCCCGGCGGTGCGTCGGGGGTGCGGGCCAGCACGAGGTGGGCGATGTTGCTCGTCAGGTCGTGCTCGCCGGCCGTAATGAAGATCTTCGTGCCCGTGATCGAATAGGAACCGTCGCCGCGCGGCTCCGCCTTCGTCCGGATGATGCCGAGGTCACTGCCGGCCTGGGCCTCGGTCAGGCACATGGTGCCGGCCCACTCGCCCGAGACCATCTTCGGCAGGTAGGCCTGCTTGAGCTCTTCCGAGCCATACGCGGCGAGAGTCAGGGAGGCGCTCTCGGTCAGGCCGGAATACATCTTCCACGCCATGTTGCCGGAGATGAGCATCTCGCTGAAGGCCAGCGAGAACCCACCTGGCAGGCCCTGGCCGCCCCACTCCGGGCTGGCGGTCATCGTGATCCACCCGTCCTGGCAGTAGCGGTCGTAGGCCTCCTTGAACCCGGGCGGGGTCTTGACCTGGCCGTCCTCGAACTTGAGGCCGTGCTCGTCGCCGATCCGGTTGGTCGGCGCGAGGATCGTCTCGGCGAACTTCGCCCCCTCGTCGAGGATGCCTTCCAGCAGGTCCTTGTTCAGGTCGTCCCGGCCGAAATGGCGGTAGTGATCCTCGAAATCGAGGACTTCATGGACCACGAAGCGGATGTCACGTAGCGGTGCGCGATATGAGTACACGGTGTCGCCTTCCTGAATATGAACTTCGAGCCGATTTTACGCGACGCGCAAGGCAACGGCCGTAAGTGAGTTCCGGTTGCCTGCCGTCGCGGGGCGCCCGTATAGTTGTTCGCAGGCAAGTTCCGCGAAGTTTCTGGAATTTTCCAGCCGAGGATGCCAGCGTGAGCCGCGATTACGACCCGCAACCGGGGCAATGGTACGAAGACCTCGACACCGAGGAGATCTTCAAGGTCCTGTCCGTGGACCCGGACGAGGAGTTGGTACGGATCCAGTGGCTCGACAGCGAGGTCGAGGACATCGACCTCGACGCCTGGAACGAGATGGACCTCGAACTGGCGGACGAGCCGGAGGGGTGGGTCGACGAGGACGCGGAGGACGAGAAAGGCGAAGAGGAAGAAGAAGAAGACCTCGAGGACGAGGACGACTGGGACGAGGACGAGGACTACGACGACGAAGACGACGAATATCGTGACCGCGAGTGAGCGGTTCACCGGCTTCCGAGCCTCCCGCCCTGCCGCCGGGCTATCCGGCTGACCTCGAACGCACCTGGCGCGCCTCCGACGGCACGCCCGTGGTCCTGCGGGCACTGCGCCCGGACGACCTCGACCGCGAACTGGCCTTCGTCAACGGGCTCTCGGAAGAGACCCTGCACCTCCGCCTGCAGTACTCCGCGAAGGGCGTCAGCCGTGCGGACCTCGCGCGTCTCCTGCAACTCGATTACCTCGACATGCTGGCGATGGGCGCGTTCATCGGAGATCCGGCCGATCCCACGATCGTCGGCGTCAGCCGGTACGCACGGGTGGAAAATACGGATCGCGCCGAGTGCGCGATTGTGGTCGCCGATGCCTGGCAGGGCCGCGGACTCGGCACCGAGCTGATGCGCGCCCTGGGAACGGCAGCGAAAGCGCGCGGCATCCGCTTCCTCGAGGGCGCCGTGCTCGGCGAGAACCAGCGCATCCATGGGTGGGCGCGACGCTTCGGCTTCGGCGTTCAGACGGAGCCGAACTCGGGCGGGCTGGTCCGCGTTACGCTCGACCTGTCCTCGTTCCCTTCCTGACGCGGCGGGTCGCCACGCGCCAGTCTTCGTAGGCGGCCAGCACCTTGGCGGCCCGCCCCGCAGCCTTCCTCCGCAGGCGCCTTTCCTCCCGCTGCAGCAGCTCGAGCAACCGCCCGGTCAGCGGCCGGCCGAGCGAGCGCTCGTTGAGACGCACCCAATGGTCGGCCAGCAGCGTGTCGCGATGCTCGCCGATGCTGTCCTGGGCACCGCGCAAACGGCGCAGCAGCCGAGCGACCGCCTTCGGCTGGACGTCGGCGACGGACTCGAGCGCGTACCGGCAGTGCTTCAGCGCGAGACGCAGTTCGTGCAGCTCCGCGGCTTCCCGCGGCTCTTGCTCGAGCAGGCGAACCGCCTTGAGCCAGGACTGCTCGACCAGATGCAGTTCGTCGGCGAGGTCCGCGTCGCGGCGGACGACCAGCCGGCGCATGGCTGATTCGTCCTCGATGGCGGCGCGCAGCGCGGCCCAGCGCGGCTCCGCCGTATGCCGACGCAGCGAAGCGCGGGCTTCGAGACAGTGGTCCTCGAGCCGTGTCGCCAACCGTTGCAGGCTGGAAGTCGCCATGCCCGGCTCGCTTCGCGCCAGCGACAGCAGCAGGTCCCGGCGCACATCCGCCTCGCGCACGGCCGAGAGAGTCCGCGCGAAACTCCGCAGGTCCGCGCGCATCAGACGGGTGCAGCGCGCGTCGAGCATTGGCCGGTAGGTCTTGAGCAGTGACCGCAGCCGACGCGCAGCCACCCGCCCGTGATGGATGTCGGTACTGTCGGCCGTCTCAAGTCGCTCCGCCGCGGATCGCAGCAGCCGCTGCTGCTCGATCAACGCCGCCTCGACCCGCCGGCTGCCGTCGGCAAGCTGCGGCGAGGCGATCGGCTTCCTGGCGCGCGGGGCTCTCATCCTGCCGGTCCTAATAGCATGGAGAGTGTGACCGGTGAAACCGCGGCGCGCGCATTCGCGAACCCTAGGTGCGCCGGAAGCAGGCTGTGCAGGCGGCGGACCCGAATCTTGAAAGCGACGGCCCCGCCCCCACCCTCGTCCCGGCCCACTGACGGAAGTCCTGGAGACCCGGATTCATGAAACGCATCCTGCTGTTCCTGGCCACCAACCTCGCCATCATCGTCCTGCTCGGCATCGTGCTCCGGCTGTTCGGCCTGGAGAGCATCCTAGACGCGCAAGGGGTCGACCTGGACCTCGGCAAGCTGCTCGGCTTCGCGCTCATCGTGGGCTTCACCGGCTCGTTCGTGTCGCTCGCCATGGCGAAGTGGACCGCCAAGCGCATGATGGGCGTGCGCGTGATCACGCAGCCCTCGAACTCGACGGAGAGCTGGTTGCTGAACACTGTCCAGCGCCAGGCCCGCGAGGCCGGCATCGGCATGCCCGAGGTCGGCATCTTCGATTCCCCCGAGCCGAACGCCTTCGCGACCGGCGCGCGACGCGACGCGTCGCTCGTCGCCGTGAGCACCGGCCTGCTGCGGAACATGTCCCAGCAGGAGGCCGAGGCCGTACTCGCCCACGAGGTGAGCCACGTCGCGAACGGCGACATGGTCACGCTCGCGCTGATCCAGGGCGTGGTCAATACTTTCGTCGTGTTCCTGTCACGCGTCATCGGCCACACGGTGGACCGCGTGGTCTTCCGCAACGAGGAGGGCCACGGCCCGGCGTTCTGGGTGACGACCATCGTCGCCGAACTGGTGCTCGGCCTGCTCGCGACGATCATCGTCATGTGGTTCTCGCGACAGCGCGAATTCCGCGCCGACGCGGGAGGCGCGCGCATCGCGGGCCGGGAGAACATGATCGGCGCCCTCGAGCGGCTGCAACAGCGCCACGCGGGACCGTTGCCCGAAAAGATGGCGGCCTTCGGCATCGCCGGCGGCATCGGCACGGGCTTGAAGCGCCTCTTCATGACGCATCCGCCGCTCGACGAGCGCATCGCGGCGCTGCGCGCGCAGGCCGGATGAGCCTCGGACCCGCGACGATCGTCTGGTTCCGGCGGGACCTGCGCCTGGCGGACAATCCGGCGCTGACCGCAGCCTGCGAGGATTCGGCACGCGTCGTCCTGCTCTACGTCCACGCCCCCGGGGAAGAAGGCGAGTGGACGCCGGGTGCGGCGAGCCGCTGGTGGCTGCACCATAGCCTCGCCCGGTTGCAGGGCTCGCTGCAGCGCCTGGGCGCGGAGCTCGAGATCCGACGCGGACAGACGTTGCAGACGCTCCTCGACGTCGCGCGCGAGACCGGCGCCCGTCGCGTCTGCTTCAACCGTCTCTACGAGCCGGCGATCTCGGCGCGCGACGAATACGTCGCCGCGGGACTCCGCGAGAACGGGATCGACGCTGACAGCTTCAATGCAGCCCTGTTCGTCGAGCCCTGGCAGACGAGCACGGCGCAAGGTGCGCCGTATCGCGTGTTCACGCCGTTCTGGCGCTCCTGCGCGCCACTGCTCGATTCCCAGCCCCATCCACTGCCCGCGCCGCGCTCGATCCCGGCCGCCTCGCACGCGCGCCGCGGCCTGCCCCTGGACGATTTGCGCCTCCTGCCGACCATTCGCTGGGACGCGGGATTGCACGAGGCCTGGACCCCGGGTGAGGACGGCGCGCTCGAACGGCTCGAGGACTTCTGCAATCGCGCACTCGCGGGCTACGACTCCGGGCGCAACCGCCCGGACCGCCCGGACACCTCCCGCCTCTCACCCCATCTTCATTTCGGGGAACTCGGGCCGCGGCAATGCCTCGCCGCGATCCGCAATGCGCTCGTCGACCGCCCGGCCGCACGCCCGTCCGCCGACAGCTTCCTTCGCGAACTCGGCTGGCGTGAATTCGCCCACCACCTGCTGCACCACTTCCCGCAGACCGCGACGGCGCCGCTCGACGAGCGTTTCGCGCGATTTCCCTGGGAGCCCAACCCGGCGTGGCTCGAAGCCTGGCAGCGCGGGCGCACGGGCTACCCGATCGTGGATGCCGGCATGCGCGAACTCTGGGCGACCGGCTGGATGCACAACCGGGTGCGCATGATCGTCGCGTCGCTGCTCACGAAGAACCTGCGCCAGTCGTGGCTCGACGGCGCGCGCTGGTTCTGGGACACGCTGGTGGACGCGGACCTCGCGAGCAACACGCTCGGCTGGCAGTGGACCGCCGGCTGCGGTGCCGATGCCGCGCCCTACTTCCGCATTTTCAACCCCGCGCTGCAGGCGGCGCGCCACGATCCGGACGGCACCTACGTCCGCCGCTGGTTGCCCGATGCGCTCCGGGACTACCCGCCCCCCATCGTCGACTTCCGCGACAGCCGTGCTGCCGCCCTCGCCGGGTACGCGAGGATCCGGAGTCCATCGACCTGACCGGACCGGCCGTCGCTAGCGGGTTTCACCTACTTTCGCGTCGCGCGACGTCCCGCGAGAATCATCGAAACATCCCTTGCCTGGAGCGCGGACCATGACCGAAGCCGGCATTTTCGAGGGCTTGAGCACGTCCAAGCTGGCCATCGAGTTGAACGACGAGGAGCGCAGGACCCTGGCCCGCGCCATGACCCTCCGTGACCTCAAGCACGGCGAGGTGCTGGTGCGCGAGGGCACCGCTGACGACCACCTCTACGTCGTCGTGAGCGGCGTGCTCGGCGTCGTCCGGGGCGCCGGGCTCGAGGAAGAGGTCACCCTGAACGCCATCCGCCCGGGCGACGTGGTCGGTGAACTCTCGTTCCTGGACGGCTCCACCCGTTATGCCTCGCTGGTCGCGCTCAGCGACACGCGGGTTCTCGGCCTGAGCCGGGACGCGCTCGAGGGTCTGCTCGACACGAACCCGAAGGTCGTCTACCACGTGATGCGGGCGATCGTCCGGGTCGTGCACGAGATCCAGCGCCGACTCTCGATGCAGACCGCCGAGCTGACCAACTACCTGTACAAGACCCACGGCCGGTACTGACCCGCGGCAGGTCTGGCCCGCTATCATTCGCGCACCTTCGCTTCAGGCGCCCAAGCTCAATGACGATCACGAGGCTCGGCCTGCTGGCCTTCCTGTTGCTGATTTCCCGCCTGGCGCTGGCCGGCGCCCCGGACCCGAACTCCGATGAATTCTGGTATGGCCAGTCCGCCGACCGCGCGCCGGTCGTGCACCTGTACTACTTCTTCTCCCCCACCTGTCCGCACTGCCAGGCCGCGAGGCCGTTCATCGAGGAACTCGCGGCGCGCAAACCCTGGCTCGAGCTCAGGAAATTCGCGGTCAAGGACAACCCGGACAACGCACGCTTCTACTACCAGACGGCCCAGTCGCTCGGCGTCGAGGCGCTCTCGATCCCGGGCTTCGTATTCTGCCGGCAGGTGATGATCGGCTACGACAGCGCGGCGACGACCGGTGCGGACCTCGAGAAGGCGCTCGACGCCTGCCATGCGGAGCGGGTCGCGCACCCAGGCGCATCCGCCGCAGCGTCGACGTCCGCCGCCTACAACGCACAGGTCTCGCGCACCGAACTCACCGGCGGCCCGGCCATCACGACGTTTCACCTGCCGTTCGTTGGCAACGTGGACACCCAGGCGCTGTCGCTGCCCGTGTTGACGCTCGTGCTCGCGGGCATGGACGCGTTCAACCCATGCGCCTTCTTCGTGCTCCTGTTCCTGCTGAGCCTGCTCGTGCACGCGAAGAGCCGGACGCGCATGGCGATCGTCGGCGGCACGTTCGTGCTCTTCTCCGGCATCGTGTACTTCGTCTTCATGGCCGCCTGGCTGAACGTCTTCCTCGTCGCGGGCGAGCTCAGGCTCATCACGGTCGTCGCGGGGCTCGTGGCCCTGACGGTCGCGGCGCTCAACATCAAGGACTACTTCTGGTTCAAGGA
Organism: Nevskiaceae bacterium; assembly: GCA_037439865.1. GTDB lineage: Bacteria > Pseudomonadota > Gammaproteobacteria > Steroidobacterales > Steroidobacteraceae > RPQJ01. The sequence goes on along the minus strand of JBBIVG010000046.1, from coordinate 2,772 downwards.
GGGGCCGAGCCTGTCCATCCCCGACGCCGCGAAGCCCGGCCTGTTCAAGCGCATGCGCGACGTCGTCAACACCGGGAGCATGGGACCGATGCTGGTGAGCACCGTGCTCCTCGCGATCGTCGCGAACTCCTACGAACTCCTCTGCACTGCGGGCTTCCCGATGGTGTACACGCGGGCACTCACGCTCGCGAAGCTCGAATCGTGGCAGTACTATGCATGGCTCGCGGCCTACAACGTGATCTACGTGCTGCCACTGCTCGCCATCGTCGTCGTCTTCACCCGCACCATGGGTGCGCGCAAGCTCACCGAGTCCGAGGGGCGGATCCTGAAGCTCGTGTCCGGGTTCATGATGCTGGGCTTTGGCATCGTGCTGCTCTTCGCTCCGAACCTGCTCACGAACGCGCTGGCGTCCATCCTGGTGCTCACCGTCGCGGTCGGAGTGTCGATCCTGATGGCGAGGTTCACGACACCGCGGACGGCTTGAGTCCGGCGGCGGGGGGCCGCACAGCGAGGTGCCAATGGCGCAAGCCCTGCCCCGGAACGTCGAGCTTGCGGTCGAGCGAATCCGCCACGCGCTCGGGACGGCTGGCTGCATCGTGGACCGCGAGCGGATCGCTCCGTTCGAGGTCGATTTCCGCGGGCTGTACCACGGCTCGACACCCTTGGTCGCCTGCCCCGCTTCGACGGCCGAGACCGCGGAGGTCCTCGCCATCTGCAACGAGTTCGGCGTCGGCGTCGTGCCACACGGCGGCAACACGAGCTACTGCGGCGGCGCGACCCCGGGCGATGCCGGCACCGAGATCGTCCTCTCGCTCGCGCGCCTGAATCGCCTCCGCGAGGTGGACCCTGCCAATTTCTCGATGATCGCGGAGGCCGGCTGCATCCTCGCCGACGTCCAGGCCGCGGCCGAGCGCGCCGATCGCTTCTTCCCGCTCTCGCTCGGGGCCGAGGGCAGTTGCCAGATCGGCGGCAACCTCTCGACGAACGCCGGCGGGCTGAACGCCCTGCGCTACGGCGTTGCCCGCGAACTGGTGCTCGGGCTCGAGGTCGTACTGGCGGACGGGCGCGTGCTCGACGGGCTCACCAGCCTGCGCAAGGACAACACGGGTTACGACCTGCGCGACCTCTTCATCGGCGCGGAAGGCACGCTCGGCGTGATCACTGCCGCGAGCCTGAAGCTGTTCCCGCGGCCGCGCACGATCGAGACCGCCTTCCTCGCGGTGCGCGACCCGGCCGCTGCCGTCGAGCTGCTCGCGCAACTTCGCGCGGCCACGGGCGATGCCGTGACGAGCTTCGAATACCTGCCGCGGATCGCCGTCGAGTTCACGGTGCGGCACATCCCTGGCGTCGCCGATCCGCTCGACCGCCCATTCGATTCATACGTGCTGTGCGAGATCTCCTCGGCGCGGGAGGATCCCGCGCTGCGCTCGATCCTGGAGGCTTCCCTCGAGGAGGCGATGCACGCCGGCCTCGTGCTCGACGCCGCGATCGCCGAGTCGATCGCGCAACGCAACGCGCTCTGGCGGCTGCGCGAATCGGTCCCCGAGGCGCAGCGCGCCGAAGGGGCCAGCATCAAGCACGATGTCGCGGTTCCCGTGGCCGCCCTGCCGGAGTTCATGCGCGTCGCGACCGCCGCGGTGCTGGCGATCGTCCCGAATGGCCGCATGGTCGCGTACGGGCACGTGGGCGACGGTAACCTGCACTTCAACGTGAGCGAGCCGGTCGGCGGTGACGCGTCGTTCGCCGCCAGGTCGAGCGACATCCAGGCCGCCGTGCACGACATCGTGCGCCGGTTCCGCGGCAGCATCAGCGCCGAGCACGGCATCGGGCGGCTGAAGCGCGAGGAACTCGCGCGGCACGAGGGGCCGCTCGCGCTCGAACTCATGCATTCCATCAAGCGCGCGCTCGATCCGAAGGGCATCATGAACCCGGGCAAGGTTCTCGCGCCCGAGGCCGCGCCGCAGGCAACGAGGGAGTCCCGTCCATGACCGATTCCGCCCCGCGCAATCCCTTCGCCCCAACGCAGGTGGCCGTCATCTGCCACGACGGCCCCGATTCGCAGGCGGCCCGCAAGGCGGCGGCACAGGACCACCTGCGCTACGTCGAATCGATCCTCGACCGCCTGGCGCTCGCCGGACCGCTGTTCTCGGACGACGGGCAGCGCATGATCGGCAGCGTGTACGTGTTCAAGACCGGCAGTCTCGACGAGGCGCGACGCTGGCTCGAATCCGACCCGTACTTCAAGGCCGGGTTCTGGCGCAGCATCGACTACCGGCCGTTCCTGCCCGCCGCCGGGGAGTTCGTCGGCGGCACCGTCTGGTAGGGTACGGGCATGGCACAGACGACTCCGGGCTCCTCCGCCGCGCGCCCGACCTGCGTCGGCGGGCTGTACGAGGTGTGCGTCGGCGTCCCCGACCTCGCCGAGTCACTCGCGTATTACGAGCGCTTCGGCTGCCGCGCCGGGCGCTTTGGCGCGCTCGACGCCAGCGTGGCCAAGGCACTCTATGGCGTGGACTCGTCGCTGCGCTCGCTGCGCCTGCATCACCTCGACGCGGACCACGGGCTCGTGCGCCTCATGCAGTGGGAGCGCCCGCGTAATGACGGGCTCGGGCTCGACCCGAACCTGCGTTGCGTCGGCTCGCGCTGGGGCGTACGCCTGACGACCAGCGTGCTCAACGTCGCGAACCACGCGGCGATGGCGCGACAACTCGGCGAGCCGGTGGAGGTCATCGACCCCATCCTCGCGGTCATCGGCGAAGTCACGGGCGAAGC
>JBBIVG010000045.1:0-15712 GCA_037439865.1 Nevskiaceae bacterium | reverse complement strand
CAATAGAAAGAAATAGACACAAATCATGCAAGAGAATATCATGGGCGCCATGGGAATTGAGACCTACAGCCGTGCGCCGGAGCCTGAGCCGGCCGCGGTACTGACCAAGGCGGTCACGCGGGCGGCCGGGTTGCTCGGACTCACCCAGCGCCAGGTCGCCGACGCGCTCGGGCTCTCGGGGCCGACGGCGTCCCGTCTCTTCAGCGGCAAGTACAGGCTGTCGACGACGCGTGCGAAAGAGTGGGAACTCGCGGTCCTGTTCGTGCGGCTGTTTCGCTCGCTCGACGCGCTGTGGGGTCACGAAGAGACCGGCCGCGCCTGGCTCCGCAGCTACAACAGCGCGCTCGGCGCCGCGCCGCTCGAGCTGATGCGGACCGCGACCGGGCTGGTGCGCGTCGTTGACTACCTGGACCACGCGCGCGGTCGCGTCTGAAACGCGCCCGGCCGCGATCGACCTGTGGAGAGGGGTCGAGGCGCAGCACGTCGCCTCGACGATGGCGCTGGTCGACACCGTCGCGGAACAGTCCGTGCTCGAGAAGCTCGTGGAGGCCTCGAAGCCGCCGGTGCCTCGCGACGTTGCCCGGCTCGGCCTGCACTGGTTGCTGTTTACGCCGTTCCGCTACTCGCCGCCGCCCGGCGGCTCTCGCTTCCGAGGTCCGAACGATCCCGGCGTGTTCTACGGCGCGGAGCAACCGCGCACCGCGTGCGCGGAAGTCGGGTACTGGCGCTGGCGGCATCTCATGGACTCGCCCGGCCTCGAGTCGATGCCGCCCAGGCCGCAAACGGTATTCAAGACGCCGGTCGCCGGTGCCGCGATCGACCTGCGCGTCGCGCCGTTCGAGCGCGACCGCGCGGACTGGACCAGCCCCTCGGACTACTCGGCTTGCCAGGCGGTCGGTCGCGTGGCCAGGGAAGCCGGCGTGCAGCTGCTTCGCTACCAGTCCGTGCGGGATTCGAGGAAAGGTGGGTGCGCGGTCGTGCTCGATGCCGCGGCCTTCGCCGCCAAGGCGCCGGTCGAGCAGCAGGGTTGGCTCCTCACTGTCACGCGCACGCGCGTCGTGTGGCAGCGGAGCGACCCGTTGAATCCCGGTGTATTCGAGTTCAGCGCAGCAGGTTGGTAGGACAATTCGGCTTACGCGAGGGTGTGGTAGACCTTCTGCACATCCTCGTCCTGTTCGAGCTTGTCGATCAGCTCCAGCACTTCCGTTGCCTCCGCCTCGCCGAGTTCCGTCGGCGCCTGGCAGATGTACTCCTGTTCCGCCGAGATCGGCGTGATGCCACGGTCCTCGAGCGCCTTCTGCAGCGTGCCGAAGTCCTCGAAGTTGCAGCGAGCGACGAGCTGCGGTTCGCCCTTCTCGCCGGTGCTCTCGCCGAACTCCTCGAGGCCATGGTCGATCAGATAAAGCTCGAGGTCGTCCTGGTCGATGCCGTCGGGATTGAGCCGGAACACGCCCATGCGCCGGAACTGGAATGCGACGCTGCCGGTCGTCGCGAGGTTGCCGCCGTGCTTGTTGAAGGCATTGCGAACGCTCGCGACGGTGCGCGTCGGATTGTCGGTCGCGCACTCGACGAGCACGGCGACGCCGTGGGGCGCGTAGCCCTCGTACATCACTTCCTCGAAGTTCGCGGCATCGCGTCCGGACGCACGCTTGATCGCCGCCTCGATCTTGTCCTTCGGCATGTTCACCGCGCGCGCGTTCTGGATCGTGCGGCGCAGCGCCGGGTTCGAATTGGGGTCGGGGCCGCCCTTCTTCACCGCGATAGTGATTTCCTTGCCGATGCGGGCGAACTGCTTCGCCATCCGGTTCCAGCGCGCGAACATCGCGTGCTTGCGGACTTCAAAAATACGACCCATGGAACACGACCCGTGCTGAGAGGGCGCGCAATCTACCTGAGTGCGCGTATCGGGCCAATCCGGCCCGACTGCGGATCATAACAACTGGCCAAACAAACGGCCTCTGACGTAAGGTTAGGCCTGTCGCATTATCAAGTTCGATTGAATGCTGAAGAGGTGACTGCGATGCGCCGCCAAGTGCTGTTTTCTTCCCTCGTGGCAGTCGCCCTGTCTGGTCAGTCACCGGTCGCACGGGCCGACGACCCCGTGCCCGAGTGGCTCGCGAAGAGCCGGACGCTCGCTACCGAACTCGTGACGGAGCTGAAGGCGGAACTCGGCCGCGCCCTGGCGAGCGGCGGGCCAGCCGCCGCGATCGAAGTCTGCCGGGTGCGAGCGCCGGAAATCGCCGCGCAGCTCTCGAAGGAATCCGGCGCGACCGTGAGCCGCACCGCCCTGCGCGTGCGCAATCCCGCGAACGCTCCCGACGACCTCCAGCGCGCGATACTCGAGCAGTTCTCGGCCGACCTCGAGTCCGGCAAGGCGCCGATGCCGCTCGAAGCGGCAGTGGACATCAACCGCGGCGGGAGCATCGAGCATCGCTACATGCGCGCGATCCCAATGGACGCGGTCTGCTCGACCTGCCATGGCAAGGCCCTGGCCGCCGACGTGTCGGCCGCGATCGCAAAGGCTTATCCGAAGGACCAGGCGACCGGCTTCGAGCCCGGCCAGCTCCGTGGCGCGGTCAGCGTCGTCTGGCCAGCCTCCTCCGCCACGACCCGCTGATCACTAATCTCCAGTCACCTCGCCTTGCGCATCTACCACCACTACATCTTCCAGTACCTGCTCGACCTCGCGATGTCGAGCCGGGCGTTCCGCAAGCCGCGGGCCCGAACACTCGCACCGTCGTGCGGCCGCATCCTCGAGATCGGCTTCGGCACGGGCATGAACCTGCAGTACTACCCGCCGACGGTGACGCGCATCGAGGCCATCGACCCCGACCTCGACCTCGATCGCTTCTCCCAGCCGCGCATCGCGGCGGCGCGCATCGACGTGGACTTCCACCATCTCGACGCGGAACACCTGCCGTTCGAAGGCGAGCGCTTCGACACCGTGGTCAGCACGCTGACGCTGTGCTCGATCCCAGACGTGGTGCACGCACTCGGCGAGATCCGCCGCGTGCTGAAGCCGGGCGGGCAGTTCCTGTTCCTCGAGCACGGTCGAGCGCCGGACGCCGGGGTCGCGCGCTGGCAGGACCGTTTGACGCCCGCCTGGAAGCCACTCGGTGGCGGCTGTCATCTGAATCGCCCGATGCGCGAGCTCGTGTCGGACGCCGGCTTCCGGCTCGACCCCGTGCAGAACTACTACCTGCGCGGGCTGCCGAGGATCTTCGGCTACATGACCGAGGGCATCGCCCGGCGCGACTGATCCGTCGCGAGCGGAAGACTTGTTGCGATGCGGAATGACTTGTACACCCGAGTCGCGTAGATAAGGTCCGTGGCCGGCGGTCGCATCGCGATCGTTTCCGGCCGGACCGGGGGATGCCGGACGGGGGGCAAGGACGGCGGGCCAGGGATGACCGCCACGATCCGAAGGCCGCGTGCAGCTTGGGCTGTCGCGGCCTTTTTTTCGGCTGGGCGCGGCGCAGGCCCGTTTCGGCGCATCGGTTCGCGGGCCGGCGTTCCGTTCGCCTACACTTCCGTCTTGCGATGGACGCCGCGACGAGGAGTGATGCGATGACCCGGCTCATGTCGATCGTGGCGCTGGCCGCGCTCGCCCTGGCGACCGTCAGCGGCTGTTCCTTCAGCGTCGACTGCGACGAGGCCGTCTCCCACCAGTTCGGCGCCGACTATTTCGGCGCCGGCGGCATCGTCAACCTGACCGACACGGTCGAGGGCGACGCATTCGTCGCCGGTGGCCACGTCTCGATCGCGAGCGAGGTGAGCGGCGACCTCGTCGTGGCCGGTGGCGAACTCTCGATCGGCGGCGGCATCGGGGACGACCTCTATGCCGCGGGCGGTAACGTGAGGGTCGACGCGATCGTGCAGGGCAATGCCCGCATTGCGGGCGGAGACGTCGCGGTGGGCCCGGCGACGGTCATCGCGGGCGCGACGACCCTGACCGGAGGGCGGATCAACTTCGACGGCAACAGCCACGGCTACCTGCAGGCGTCCGGCGCGTCGGTGAACCTGAATGGCCAGGTGCTCGGCGATGCGGAGGTGCGCGCCGAGGACCTCGTGATCGGGCCCGAGACCCAGATCCGCGGCCGGCTCATCTACTACGGCCCGACCGAGCCGGTCGTGCCGCAGGGCGCCGCGATCTCGGGCGGCGTCGAGTTTCACGAGGCGAAAGTCGGACGTCACATGCACGGGCCGGTGGAGCCGTTCCGCAGGACGGTCCACTGGGTCGGAAGCGTGCTGTGGTTCGTCGGCGTCTTCGTCGCCGCAACGCTTTTCCTGATGCTCTTCCCGGGATTCGCAACGCGCGCTGCCGACGCCATCGGCCGCGACCCGCTGCGCTCGATCGGCCTCGGGCTCGCCATCCTGGTCTGCGTGCCGTTCGTCACGGTGATCCTGCTGATCACTGTCATCGGCATTCCGCTGGCACTGCTCGTCATCCCGCTGTACCTGCTGCTGCTCTTCCTCGGCTGGGTGACCGCCGCGCTGTTCGTCGGCCAGCGCGGGCTCGCGATGCTGCGGCCAGCCCAACCGGTGACGCTCGGTCTGCGTCTCCTGTCGCTGTTCGTGGCGCTGGTGGCGCTGTGGGCGGTGAGGCACGTGCCATTCATCGGCGGCCTGATCGGCTTCGTCGCGCTGATTGCCGGCATCGGCGCACTCGTCTGGCAGGCCTGGTCCGGACGCGAGCAGGCGGGACCAGCGGCAGGCTGACGGGTGAGCTGGCGCGCATCGCTGCGTGAAACGGCCGACACGCCCTGGCCGCCGATCGGGGGAGCAGCGGCGCTCGCGGGCGTGACCTTCATCCTGTGGATGCTCGTGCAGGCGACCACGGGCGACCGTTGGGTGCCGATCCTCGACCACGCGAACCTCGCCTTCCACGAGGCCGGCCATCCCCTCTTCGGACTGTTTTCGGAGCGGCTGGCTGTCTATGGCGGCACCCTTGGCCAGCTCGCCTTTCCGGTTGCGGCAACGCTGGCCTTCTGGTGGAGGCGAGACACGCTCGGGTTCGCCTTGTGCTTCGCGTGGACCTGCGAGAACCTGCTCAACATCGCGACCTACATGGCCGACGCGCGTGCCATGCAGTTGCCGCTCGTCGGCGGCGTGGACCCGCAGACGTCGCACGACTGGCACGAGATCTTCTCGCGCTGGGGCATGCTCGATCTCGAGGGTGCGTGGGCCGCGCTCCATCGCCTCGTCGCGTGGGTCGGTGGCCTCGGCGCCTGCCTCTGGCTGGTCCGCCGCTGGCGCGAAGGCATCGACGCGTGAACACGGAACGACAAACGGGACTCGACCGATGAACTACTGGCCGCACCTGCTCGCGATCCTCGTGGGCGCCGGGCTCACGATCCAGGTGGGCATGAATTCCACGGTGCGCGTCGCGATCGGCTCGCCGGTCATCGCGACGATCGTGAACTTCACCGTCGGGCTCGTGGCGCTGCTGCTGCTCGCCGTCGCGAGCGGCTCGCGCGTGGTACCGGGCTCGACCTCGGCCGTCCCGGCCTGGGCCTGGTTCGGCGGATTGCTCGGGGCGGCCTACGTCGCCGCGACGACTGTACTCGGCCCGCGACTCGGGGCCGCGGCCCTGCTCGCGCTCACGCTCGCGGGCCAGATGGTCGCGGCGCTGGTGGTCGATCACTACGGCGTCATCGGCTTTCCCGAGAATCCGGTCACGCCGGCGCGGCTTGCAGGCGCGGCGCTGCTCGTCGCGGGCGTGCTGCTCATCATGCGCCGTTGAAGAGGAGACGACCGTGGCACGGACACCCTCGACGATGCTGGCACTCGGCACGAGCGCGCCGTCCTTCGACCTGCCGGACTTCGACGGCAAGCGGCATACGCTCGCCGAGTTCGCGGCGTCGCAGGCACTGCTGGTCGTCTTCATCTGCAACCATTGCCCGTTCGTGCAGCACGTGCGCGGCGAGTTTGCGCGGTTCGCGCGCGAGTACGCCCCCCGCGGCCTCGCGGTCGTGGCGATCGTGTCGAACGACCTTCACGCGTATCCCCAGGACGGTCCGGAGGCGATGCGCGCGGAGGCGGCATCGCTCGGCTACGTCTTCCCGTACCTCGTGGATGCGGACCGGTCGGTGGCGAAGGCCTACCGCGCGGCCTGTACGCCGGATTTCTTCCTATTCGACGCGCAGCGCCGGCTCGCCTACCGCGGCCAGTTCGACGACAGCCGTCCCGGCAACGGCAAGCCCGTCACCGGGGCGGACCTGCGCAAGGCGGTGGACGCCGTACTCGCAGGAGTGGCGCCGGACGCCGACCAGCGTCCGAGTCTCGGCTGCAACATCAAGTGGAAGCCCGGCGGCGAGCCGGCCTACTACGCCCGTTGATCCCCGCGTGCGCCCGCGCGATCAGCGCGGCGCCGTGCGAGCAGGGAACTCGGCGACGATGTAGCGGGCCATCTCCGCGACCGTATCGGCCGCGTTCTTCCTGGACGAGGTCCGCGTTTCCGCGCTGATCATCCCGCGCCACAGCAGGTGCTCGCCGGTCGGGTCTTCGACGAAAACGAGGACGCTGCCCTCGCTCACCGTTCGTTCGCGCGGCAACTCCGAGGCGGCCGGCGGCGGGGGATTGCTCTGCATGAGCACGTCATCCGGCAGCGGCGCCCCGAACCGCGGCCGCTGGCTCGAGACGACCTTGCGCGTGCCGACCACCTGGTAGCTCACCAGCATCTCGGCCGACTTGCTGTCCGTGACTTCCGTGTAACCCCTCTGGGTGAGACCGGTCACGACGGCCTGCCGGATGTGCGCGTCGGTCTGGGCCGCGAGGCTCGGGTCCACGGCGGCGACGGTGCCGAGTTCGCCGCCCGACCACATGAAGGTGCGGCGGGCGGCCAGGTCGGCCCCGGGGGCCTCGAAGGTTTCCACCGGCCAGGTGGTCGAGCAGCCTGCGGCCAGCGCGAGCAGTGGGACGGCAAGCAAGCGGTGAATGCTCATGGCGATCTCCTGTGCCTCGGGAACTGTATAGGGACGCCCGCGACTCCGTGTCAACCGCGCCTGCGGATCAACGAAAAGCAATACGAATTCATGGATTTGCCGGTCGCCTGCGGCTGCCACATTCCCGCATTGCGCGGCTTTCGCCGGGGGCGCAAGTTGAATGCGGGCCCCACAGGAAGGGGAGGTTGCTATGAGCCGGTTCCGTATCCTTGTCGCAGACCAGGCCGAGGCGATCTTCTACGACGCCGCCGCCCTCGACAAAGCACCGAAGGAGATCGGGCGCATCAGCGACCCGACCGCGCATCTGCACGACCGCGATCTCGTCAGCGATCGGCCGGGTCGCTCCTACGAAAGCGTCGGCGGCGCGCGCCACGCGATCGAGCGCGAGAACGACCCGCGCCATCGGCAGGCGGTGCTGTTCGCGCGTCGCGTCGCGCGTCGCCTAGACGAAGCGCGTCGCAAGGACGAGTTCGACGGGCTGGTCGTTGTCGCCGGCCCGCCGTTCCTCGGGTTGATGCGGGAAGAGTTGCCGCGCCTGACTCGTGCGCGAGTGGTGCACGAGATCCGCAAGGACCTCGTCCACAGCCCCGTCGCCGCGCTGCGCGAGCACCTCGTGGCGATCGCGGACGAAGTCCCGGTCGCCTGAGCGCGGGTCAGCTGACGGCGCAACAGCGCTCGACCTCGTCGCGCTCTGCCGGGAGCGCGCCGGGGGCGGCGACGACTTGGCCGCGCTGTGTGCCCGGCCGGTAGGTGGTGCAGCCCTTGAGGCCGAGTGCGTGCGCGCGCTCGTAGAGCGGCGCGTACGACTCGCGCGCGAATGACGCCGGCAGGTTGATCGTCTTCGAGATGGCGCCGTCCACCCACGGCTGCACGGCGGCCTGCATGGCGAGGTGGGCCTCGGGCTCGAGATCCTTCGCCGTGACCATGCACAGCGGAAGGGCCGCATCGCCGCGCAGGCGCCGCCAGCTCCGCACGGCGTAGTCCGTGAGCGCGAACTCCACGGGCCGCCCGCTCCGATCCAGCACCCGCCGCACGCCGTCGAACTCGAAGACCGGTTCGATTCCGCTCGAGAGATTGCCAGCGAGCAGGCTGATCGTGCCGGCCGGTGCGACGACGGTGAGGTGGCTGTTGCGCATCCCGCTGGCCGCGATCCGGTCGCGCAGCGCGTCGGGCAGCCGCCGCACGAACGGCGCCGCGAGGTAGCGATCGCGATCGTACGCCGGGAAGCAGCCTTTCTCGGCCGCGAGCCCGGCGGACGCTGCGTAAGCCGAGGTGCAGATCGTGCGCATCGCCACCGCGGCCACGTCGCGAGCGGCGACCGAGTCGTAATGCAGGCCGAGCATGCAGAGTGCGTCCGCAAGGCCAGTCAGCCCGAGGCCGATGCGCCGCGTGGTCCGACAGGCTTCCGCCTGCTGCGGCAGCGGGTAACGCGTGACGTCGAGCACGTCGTCGAGGAAACGCACGGCGACGGATGCGGTCGCGGCGATCGCCTCGAGGTCGAGCGACGCACCCGGCTCGAACGGCGCGCGGACGAAGCGGGCAAGGTTGATGGAGCCCAGGTTGCAGGCGCCGTACTCCGGCAGCGGCACTTCGCCGCAGGGGTTCGTCGTGGTCAGGTGCTCGCGCCACGCGAGGTTGTTCTCGCGATTGATCGTGTCCACGAAAAGCACGCCCGGCTCGGAGGACTCGTAGCTCGCATCGAGCAGTCGATTCCACAGCTCGCGCGCCGGCAGGACGCGGGGGGCGGCCGCCGCCCCGGCCGGATACACGAGCGGCCAGGGCTCGTCGCGGCGCACCGCCTCGAGGAACCGGTCGGTGACCTGCACGGAAAGATTGAAGAAGCGCAGCACGGCCGGATCGCGCTTAACGTCGATGAACTCGAGGACGTCGGGGTGGTCGATGCGCAGCGTCGCCATCATCGCGCCGCGCCGGTTGCCGGATGCGAGCACCGTCGCGCACATCGAGTTCCAGACGTGCATGAAGGACACGGGCCCCGAGGCGGTCGTGCCCGCAGTCGCGGCGACTGTCCCACTCGGCCGCAGCGTCGAGAAGTCGAGGCCGATGCCGCCCCCGAGCTGCAGAGTCACCGCCGACTCCTCGAGCGCCCGGAAGATGCCCGGCATCGAATCCTCGATGCGGCCCATCACGAAGCAGTTGAGCAGCGTGACCGAGCGGCCGGTCCCCGCCCCGGCGAGGATGCGTCCGCCCGGAAGGAAGCGCCAGTCGCCGAGGAGCGCGTGGAAACGCTGCTCCCACGCTTCGCGCGCCGCCGCCTCTGCCGTGGCGACGGCGCGTGCGACACGCGAACGGGTGGCCTGCGCGTCCGCATCGGCCGGCGGCACCGGTCCGTGCCAGCGATAGCGCTGCTCCCAGATCCAGCGCGCAAGGTCGTCGTCGAAGGACGTCATGTGCGTGCCCGCGGGCCCCTCCGCCGCATCGTATGCCCGGGCGTGGCGCGCGGACAATCGGCGATTCCAGCCACCCGCCCGGCCCCAATCTGTGACGCGTCTCCCGTAGGTGGGGCCCCCGTTGGTGCATTGCCGCGGGCAGCGCATACTTGGCACGACACAAGCAGATTGGACGGTTGGGGTTCGGCATGCACCGAGAGGGCCGCGACTCGTTGAGCGCGGGAGGCGAGGCGCCGCGATGAGATCCGTGCTGCTCGCCTACGAGCGCGAACAGGACCTGGCGGCCATCGAGACGCTGCTGGCGGCGCGCGGCCATGGTGTCCTCAAGGCGCACACCGGCCTCGAGGCCCTCGAACTGGCGCGGCACGAAAAGCCGGCGGCCATCGTGAGCGACGTGCTCCTGCCGCTCCTCGACGGCTTCGCGTTGTGCCGCCGCGTCAAGGAAGACGCCGTCCTGAATCACCTGCCCGTGTTCCTGCTGTCGTTCCGGGTCGAAGGTGCCAAGTACGAGGCGTTCGCCGCCGAGGTGGGCGCCGAGCGCTTCTTCCCGCGGGGCGCGACGCTCGAGGAACTGGCCACGGCCATCGACGCGCTCAAGTCGCCATCGGACACGATGCGCATGCCGGCGCTGGTGCCGGAGCTGCTCGATCGCCGCGAGCAGGACCGCAAGCGCGTCGCGGAACTCGAGCGGCAGGTCCGGGAACTCGAGACGACGAACCGCCTGCTCGCGGTCGCCGAGCGCGTCGCTCGCGACAAGGCCGAGAAGGACGCTCGCGAGCGCGTGGGGGTTGCCGCCGCCGATGCGGCGAAGCTCCGCGAGCTCAAGGACCGCCTGCAGGAACTCGAGGCGCGGGAGCGGGAGCTGTCCGCGGCCGAGTCCCAGGCGCGGGGCGCCGCCGAGGAAACGCGGGCGGAACTGGCGCGGGTCGGCGTGCTGGAGTCGCGCCTGGCGGAGCTGCAGGCGAGTCGCGCGCAGGCGCAGGCTGCGGCGACGGACGCCGATCGGGCATTGCGCGCGCACCCGCTGCCAACGCTGATTTCGGACATGGAGACGCATGAGCTGCGCGCGGTCAGCGACTCCGCGGCGGCGCTGCTCGGGGTCGCACCCGAGAAACTGCAGGGCCGCTCGATCATCGAGCTGCTGCCCGGCTACACACCCGGCGACGATCCGGCCCGCGCCGTGGACATCGCATTTGCCCGCCCGGACGGCACGCCGGCAATCCTCGAGTTGCACCGCATCTCGGTCTCGTACGCGGGCCGCGCTTGCTGGCTCACGACGGCGCGCGACGTGACGGCCGAGCGATCGGAGCGCGCGGCGCAGCAGATCGCGGTCGCGCACGCGTCGGCACTCGAGGATGCGCCTATTGCGACCTGCATCGCCGATCCCTCGGGCCACATCCAGTACGCAAACTCGGCGTTCCACGCGCTGCTCGGACTCGAAGCCGGCAAGGTGGAGGGGCTCCCGGTCCAGCAGTTCGAGCAGGGGGCCGCCGGCGAATCGACGATCCGCAGCGTCGCACTCGGCAATGCGGGACTGGTCCTGCAGGAAACGCGCTGGCGCAGGCCCGACGGCTCGGCGTTCGACGTCGAAGTCGCGAGCTCCTTCGTCGGTGGCCCGGGCGGAAATCGCGTGATCGCAGTCCGCGATGCGTCGGCGCGGCGCCGGGCTCAGGAGCGGTCGGATCGCGACCTGCGGCGCGCACTCGGATTGCTCGACCTCGCCCAGCACGCGCATTCGTACACGGAATCCGAGACGCTGACGCACGCGCTCGACCTGCTGCAGCAACTCACCGGCAGTGACTCCGGCTACCTGTTCATCGCGACGCACGAGGCGGGCCAGATCGAGCTCGCTGCGCGACGGGACGGCGAGTCCACCGCCGGGGAATCGTCTCCGCTCACGCGCTGGCGTGGGCTGGCACCCGCCGACACTGCGCTCTACGAGTGCCTGAGTTCACAGCGGCCGATCGTCCGCGAAGGCGAAGAGGGCACAGGCAGCCTGCGGCAGGCAGGGCTTCCCGGCGCGCTGCGTCGGCAGCTGGCGGTGCCGATGCTCGACGGCGGGCGCCTCGCGGGCGCACTGGTGCTCGCCAACAAGAAGGAACCGTTCGACGACGACGACCACCGCCACGCGACGCAGGTCACGGACACGCTGGCCAAGGTGCTGCGCCGCCGGCGCTCGGACGCCGAGGTCGTGAGCGCCATGGATCACATGGAGCGCGTCATGCTGGGCGCGGTGGACGCGATCAGCGCGCTGTCGGATGCGCAGGACACCTGCAAGACCGGGCGTGCGAAGCGAGTGGGCGAACTCGCCGCCGGCATCGGGACGGCGATGGGGCTGCCCGGGCACTCGGTGCGCGGCCTGCGTGTCACGGGCCAGGTCATCGATGTCGGCATGCTGCAGATCCCGCGCGAGATCCTGTGGCGGCCCGGCACGCTGACGCCGGCCGAGTTCGAGCTGGTGAAGTCGCATGCCGAACGGGGCTACGAGACGCTGCGACGCATCGAGTTCCCGTGGCCGGTCGCCGAGACCGTGCGGCAGCACCACGAGCGCCTCGATGGCTCGGGCTATCCCCGCGGCATGAAGGGCGAAGAGATCCTGCTCGAAGCGCGCATCGTCGCGGTCGCGGACGCGGTCGAGGCGATGCTCTCCCCCCGGCCGCAGCGCGCGGCCCTGTCGCTCGCCGCCTGCCTCGAGGAACTCCAATCCCAGGCCGGCCGCCGTTACGATGCGAGGGTGGTCAAGGCCTGCGTCCGGGTCCTTCGGGATCGGCAGACGCAGCCGGAGCCAGACGCTCCGGCCGGCCAGCGAATCGCCTGAGGCGAGCGGATGCACCTGGAATTCTTCGGCGCGGCCGGTGAAGTCACCGGCTCGTGCCACATACTCGACGTCGGCGGGCAGCGCGTGCTGCTCGATTGCGGCCTGATCCAGGGCGGCGCCGCGCCCGACGAACGCAATCGCGCGCCGTTTCCCTTCGATGCCGCCGCGATCGACGCGGTCATCCTGAGCCACGCGCACATTGATCATTGCGGCCGCCTGCCGCTGCTGCGCAAGCGAGGCTTCCGCGGGCCGGTGTACGCGACGGCGGCCTGCCGGGAGCTGGCCCGCATCCTGCTCATGGACAGCGCGACGATGGCCGAGCGGGACGCCGAGCGCGAGAACCGCCACCGCCGGCGCAACGGGGTGAAGGTCCGCGCCGAGCCGCTCTATACGCCGGAGGACGCGGAGGCGGCACTGCGCACGTTCCGGACCGTCCCGTACGGCAAGGCGTTCGAAGTGGTGCCGGGCGTCGAGCTCACGTTCCGCGATGCCGGGCACATCCTCGGCTCGGCGTGCGTCTGTCTTCGCCTGGCCGAGGACGGGATCGAGCGGCGCCTGGTCTTCAGCGGCGACGTCGGGCAGTACGACACGCCGATCCTGCGTGATCCGGAGGCCGGACTCGCGGCCGACGCCGTCGTCATGGAGAGCACCTACGGCAATCGCCTGCACCGGGATCGCGAGGCGACGCTGGTCGAGTTCGGCGAGATCCTGCGGGCCGCGCGCGCGGACGGCGGCAACGTGCTGATCCCGGCCTTTGCCGTGGGACGCAGCCAGGAGTTGCTCTACGAGCTCGGCGCGCACTTCGACGCGTGGCGCCTCGCCGACTGGCGGATCTTCCTCGACAGCCCGATGGCGATCGAGGCGACGGGCGTGTACTGGCGCCACGTCGAGCTCTTCGACGAGGAAGCTCGCGAGTGGCGCACGCGTTCCGAGCGCATGCCACTGCTGCCGAACCTCACGCTCTGCCGGACGGTCGATGAGTCGATGGCGATCAACCGGATGGCGGGCGGCGCGATCGTGATCGCGGGCAGCGGCATGTGCACGGGCGGCCGCATCGTGCACCACCTGAAGCACAACCTGTCGCGCCCGCAATGCCACGTGGTGTTCTCCGGGTTCCAGGCCGAGGGCACGCTCGGGCGCGCGATCGTGGACGGCCGCGAGCAGGTCCGCATCAACGGGGCGCCGATCCCGGTGCGGGCGCAGGTCCACACGCTCGGCGGCTTCTCGGCGCACGGCGACCAGGCGGATCTCCTGCGCTGGTACGCGGGAGTGCCGGGCAAGCCCCCGGTGTGGCTGGTGCACGGCGAGCGCGAGGCGGCCGAAGGTCTGCAGGACAAGCTGCGGCAGCAGGGAGTCCGCGCGGAGATCGCCCAGCGCGGGGCGCGAGTCGACCTGGGAGCGGTGGCGTGAGGCAAGCGCTCGCCGGCGCGATCAACGCCAAACCGCACGAGCTGGGCGGTGCACTCGCTGCATTCTGTTGCGCCTTCTTCATGTTCTCGGCGTACGCCATCCTGCGCCCGATCCGCGAGACGATGGGCCTCACCTCCGGAGTCGAGACGCTGCCCGCGCTCTTCTGGGGCACGTTCGCCGGAATGCTGCTCGTGCAACCCGTGTACGGCTGGCTCACGTCGCACTTCCGCCGCTCGGCGTTCCTGCCCTGGGTGTACCTGTTCTTCATCCTGAACATCGTCGGTTTCTACGCCTGGTTCAACCTGCAGCAGGACCACGCCTGGATCGCGCGTGCGTACTTCATCTGGGTGAGCGTGTTCGTGCTGTTCGTCGTGGCCGTGTTCTGGAGCCTGATGGCCGACGTGTTCACGCGCGAGCAGGCTGGCCGGCTGTTCGGGTTCATCGCCGCGGGGCTCAGCCTCGGCGGGCTGAACGGTCCTTTCCTGGCGCAACGACTCGCCAGGCCGCTCGGCACGATCAACCTGCTGCTCGTCTCAGCCGCGCTGCTCGCGATCGCGCTCGGCTTCCTGCTGTGGGTGCTGCATTGGCACCGGCATCACGGCGAGAACACCGCCGAGGGCGTCGATCGCGACGCGAAGCTCGGGGGGACGGCGCTTGCCGCCTTCCGCCAGGTGCTGCAGTCGCGCTACCTCGCGCTCATCGCCCTCTTCGTCTTCCTGCTCACGTGGGTCTCGACGTTCCTGTACCTCGAGCAGCAGGCGATGGTGGCGGAAGTGTTCAAGGACCGTGACGCCCGCACCGCCTTCTTCAGCACGATCGACTTCTGGACCCAGGCCGGCTCGCTCGTGATGCAGCTCGTCCTGTTCGGCCGGCTCTACCGCTGGTTCGGGTTCCGCGCCCTGATCGTGAGCATTCCCCTGCTCATGACCCTGGGCTACGGCGTGCTGGCGAGCGCCCCCACGTTCGCCGTGCTGGTCGGCGTCATGATGATCCGGCGCATCGGCGAGTACTCGATCACGCGGCCGTCGCGCGACGCGCTCTACACCGTCGTGAGCCGCGAGGAGCGTTACAAGGCGAAGAGCCTGATCGACACGTTCGTGTATCGGGGCGGCGACGCCACCGCGGCGTCCGTGCATGCCCTGGTCAAGTCCACGTTCGACCTCGGCGTCAGCGGGATCGCCTGGTGCGGGGCCGTGATCGCGGGCGTGTGGGCGGTCGTGGCGTGGGCCCTCGGCGGGCAGCATGCCGGGCTCAGCCGTCGACGTTGAAGCGCAGCGTGACGACGGAACGGCGCGGCACTGGCTGGCCGTTCGCGAGCCGCGGCCTGAAGCGCCAGTTGCCGAGCGCCTGTGTCGCCGCCGACTCGAACACGCCGCGCGGCTGCGCATCCACGACCTCGATGTCGCGCACGGCGCCCGTCTCGGTGATCGTGAACATCAATTCGACCCAGCCATCGATACGGTTCACCAGGGCAGCGGGCGGGTACACCGGGTCGGTGGCGAAGACGCGGTCGTTCGCGTCGGCGGGCAGCGCGAGGGCGGCGACGGCGCCGGCGTCCGTGGCAGGCGCGACGGACGGCGCGGACGCCGGCTCCGGGGCCGCATTCTTCACGTAGCCCGCGATGGGCAGGCCCGTGGAAATCGGCGCGCCGTAGCTCCGCACACGCCCGGCCCCGTGACGGCCCGCTGCGCGCAGATCGGCGGCATTGCTGTAGCGCGGGGTCAGTGGGTCCGGAGCGACAGTCGGCCGGACCGATACCTTGGCGACGGGTGCCGGCCCGGTCGTCGCCGCGGCAGGGGTCGCGATCGTACGTGACGCCCCTGCATTCGCCGCAACAGTCGCGGGTGGTTCGGGTGCGGGTACGGCAGGTGCCGCCGCCGGTGGCGCGTGCGGGGCGAGCATGGCCGCGAGGTGGTCCGCCGCGGCGCTCGCGGGATCCGCGACGCGGATGCGCTTCAACAGCCGTTCGGCCTCCGTCCGGTCTCCGGTGCCCGCCGCTTTCTCCGCGGCGGTCACGAGATGCGCGATGGTCTTGTCGAGACCGGCGCGTGCCTCGGCCTGCGACGGCTGCGCGAGCAGCACCGCAGCGTACAGGTCGAGCGCGTTGTTGCCGGCCGGTGCTTCATAGCGCC
>JBBIVG010000044.1:0-15865 GCA_037439865.1 Nevskiaceae bacterium | reverse complement strand
GGGCAGCTCGCGCTCGGTGCTGGCAGCACGATTCCGGCACTATCTCGGGGAATCCCCGATGGCCTACCTCGGCCGCTGGCGGCTGCAGCTCGCCGCCCGACAGCTGCAGGAGAGCCGCCGGTCCATCCTGTCCATCGCGATGGACGTCGGGTACGAATCCGAGCCGGCGTTCAATCGAGCGTTTCGCCGCGAATTCGGCGTGCCGCCGGCCAGGTACCGGCAATCGGAGACGCGAGGCCGCGCGGCGCGTTAGCGGTGGGCCCGCAGGCCCGCGCGATCGAAGGACCGAACGGCCGTTTCCGTCCTCACCAGTCAACGACACCGGGAGTGCGGTACGCGCCGCGAAGCGAACGCCGGAGGCCGACATCCGTGTCGACCCCCGGCGACCGCTGGCGAAACGACCGCTCAGGCTACGGGCAGGGTGTCAGCGGCAGCCTGAGCACTTCACCGTTCGGCGTCACGCCGCGGTTCGTGATGTAGGCTGCACCGTCCGGGCCGATCGCCACGCCGCCCGGGAAGACCAACCCATCGAGCAGGACCGAGCGGCTGCCGTCCGGGCACTGGCGTACGAGTTTCCCGGGAGGCGCCGGAGGAAAGCCGCCTTTCAGCACCTGGAGCACGTACAAGGCGCCGTCGGCGTCGAACGCGATGTCGATGATGGTCGTGAATCCGTCGGCATACGTTTCGATCGACGATCCGTCGCTCGCCACCCGCAGCACCTTGGCCGTGCCCGGCACGAACGGAGCGCCGGTCAGCAGGCCCACGTAGATCGCGCCGTCCGGGCCTTCGACCACCGAGGTCGGCACCGTCTGCGTGACGTTCGGGCCGAGCAGCTGGCTTGCGAAGACGCTCGCGTCCCTGTTCGGCGGCGCCGCGAAGAGCGCGTTCGCTCCTGCATCCGCCACGATGCGCCGGCCGGGTTGCACGAGCACGCTGTAAGGGTTCGAATCGACGAGCGCGCCGTCGGGGTTCGCCGTGGCTTCCGTGCCCGCGATGTCCGCGACCACCTTGTACTGGCCGCCGGGTGTCGCCTGCAGCAGCGTGCCGAGCAGGCCAGCCTTGAAGCCGAGCTGCTGGCGTACGGATGGGTTGCCGCCGAGGCCCAGGGTCACGTACGGCGCCGTGCCGAGGAATGCAACGTCGGATGCACCGCCTTCCACGGTGCCGTTGCCGAGGACCAGGGAGGGCAGCCCCGTCACGACGCGGCGGAATCCGTCGGCGGGAGAGGCCTCGTTAGGCACGATCAGCGTGATCGCGCCGGTCTCGCCGTAGCAGCGGTTGCCGTTGGCGGGGATGGGCGAGGGGACGCACGGTCCGGGCCCGCCCTTGCCGGCCTCGGCCACGTAGAGGTCACCGTTCGGGGCGAAGTTGATTCCGCGCGGGTTCCACAGCCCGGACGCGACGGTCTTGGCGGGCCCCAGGTCGGCAAGCGCGGCGAGCGGTGCGAGCGACACCGCGAGCAGCGCAACGGAGTTCCTGAATACGCCAGCGTAGGTCTTCACGTTCTTTTCTCCCGTGCATGAAGTTTCTTTTGCGATGCAGTAGCCCGGCACGATGGATTCGCACCGGGTCCACCCACAAATACGTTCGAGCCTGCCGCCCGGCCATGGCGCGACGCTGACCTTTTTCTGATTTGTTTATGATCTCCTCACCGGGGCTCGGGCCCGTGCGCGAAAGGGGGAGGACCATGGAGCCGATGGCCGACATCCGCTTCGACGGTTGGGCGCTGCACCGCAGTTCTGGAGAACTCGTCAAGGACGGCGTGCGACTACGCTTGCCGCGACAGGCTCTGGTGATTCTCGAGGAACTCCTGGCGCGACCGGGCGAGGTCGTCACGCGGGAAGAGCTGATCGCCCGGCTGTGGCCGCGCGGCGTCGTGGATTTCGACACGGCGCTCAACAGCGCGGTGCGCCGGCTGCGTACCGCGCTCGGCGATCACGCGGACACGGCGCGCTACATCGAGACCCTGCCGAAGCGCGGCTACCGGTTCATCGGTACGGTCGAATCGCCGTCGGTCGCGCCTGTCGCCGCGCAGGTCGTGCAGGCCCCTCGGGTGATTGCGCCGTTGCGTCTGCCGCGCTGGCGGGTCGCCGCAGCCGTCACGCTCGGCCTGGCGACGTTGCTCGTCGCCACGGCCGGCATCGAACAACCCAACGAGCCTGCCGAGCGCGCTGCGGTTGATCGCGAGCTTGCTCCCGCGACCGGCTCCGTCGCACCACAGGCGAACGAGCGCTACGTGCTGGCACGCTACCTGCTGCAGCGTCGCGCCGACGGTGACGTGGCGCGATCGCTCGACAACTTCGCGCAGGCCGTGGCGATCGATCCCACGTTCGCACGCGCGTGGGCGGGTCTCGCGAGCGCGTACTGGCTCGAAACCGTCGAAGGCCGGATGCCCGCCTCGCAGGGGCTTGCGGGACTTCGCGCAGCAGCCGAGAGGGCGATCGCACTCGACCCGCACATGGCCGAAGCCCACCTGCGTCTCGCGAACTACTGGTCGCGCAATGGGAAACGCGACATCGCCGCTCGCCACGAGGCCGAAGCATTCGCCGCCGAGCCGGAGCACCCGCTGGCGCTGAGCCTCCGGGCGTCGACGTCGGCGGGCGAAGGGCGGCTCGAGGAGGCGATCGCGCTGCAACGACGAGCCGTGGCGATGGAACCGCTGTCAGTCCCGAGCCGACGCAATCTTGCGGTCTGGCTCTATCTGGCCGACCGTCCGGCGCAAGCGCGCGATGAGCTGGCTTCGATCCGCGAAATCGACCGGAGCGCGACCGATCAGGATGGCCTGATCAGCATGACGCTGGTCGTCGAGCGGCAGTTCGAATCCGCCCTGCAGCTGGCGAGCGACGGACCCCGGGATCCCAGTCGGCTGCAGGCGCTGGCCCTCGCCTATGCGGGCCTCGGCCGCGAGCAGGAAGCCGACCGCACGCTGGCCGAACTCATGGGGCCTGCTACGGGTGCGGACCCGATCCGGATTGCCGAGGTGTACGCGTTCCGCGGGCAGCCGGATCTCGCCTTCGAGTGGCTGCACGCGGCCGCCGAGTCCGATGGGCGCGAGCAATGCAAGGAGCGATCGTGCTGGCCGCTCGAGATGGCCGAGCGGTCACCGCTCCTCGAGTCGCTGCGCTCGGACCCGCGCTGGGAACCCTGGACGCGATCGGTGCGGCGTCGGCAGTCGTGATGACGATATGAGTGAATGGTGCGAAGACGAACGCGAGCGGCCGGCGCCGGTCATCGTGCCGCACACGGAGCTGTCCGAGGCAGCGCTGCAGGGTGTGATCGCGGCATTCGTGCTACGCGAGGGCACGGACTACGGCGAGCACGAGATTTCGCACGCGACGAAAGTGGCGAACCTGCTCAGGCAGCGCGAGCGCGGCGAGGTGCAGATCCAGTTCGATCCACTCGATGCGAGCGTGACGATTGTGGCGACGCCGCCGGGCGAGCGGCGCAGCGTGCGGGCGGAGGAAGAGGAGCGGTAGGCCGGAGCGGGACGCCAGCGGCGCTGGCTCGACGCGCCAGCAGGGAAGCGCGGTCAGCCGCAGCCACAGAGATCGTCGAGCAGGCGTCGTATCAGGATCAACGACAGCGCGAGGAAGCCGAGGTCACCGAGAATGCCGGCCATCGCGATGAGTGCGTCGCTCCAGAAGTTGAAGTCCTTGTTGTCGCGATTCCTGCAATAGTCCCGCCGTATGCAGAGCTCGTCGTAGACGCGCCGCATCAGGTCGTCGCGCCAGAATGTGAGGCGGTTGCGCAGCGTCCCGAAGATCTCGCCGAAGCTCAGTTCAACGTCGGCTTCGGTCAGATCGGCGATTGGAGGCAGGCCCTGGTCCGCGAGTGCCGCGTCTATCTCGGCCTGGGCCGAGAACGGTAGTTCGCGCAGAGACTCGAGCAGCAGGCGGGCGTCGGACCATGAGGCGTAGGTCGCGAGCGTTTCGGCGGTGAGCGTGTCTGTGCGTTGCTGCATGCGGCTCCGGCTCCTGGCGGATCGAGGCGAAGGAGGAGCATAGCCTCGCCGGATGGGCCAGGGAGAGGCCGTGCAGTCGAATTTCCTTACATATTGCGGTGCGCAAAGACGCGTAGCGGAGCAGCCTCGGCGCGTAACGGTTTGATTCCCAATGCACTGAGCGGCATGGCGCGAAACTTGCTTCAGCTTATGTCGAACGCCCCGAGCGATGGGCGTCAACTGCGTGGGGAGAAGCGCATGCAGGAACTGCAGAAATGGGCGAGGCCGCGCGCGACGGCGCAGGTAATCGGAAGCCACTGAGCCAGATTTGCATTTGGCCCGCGCGGTCCGCCGCTGAAGCCTGGCGCTGGATACTCTCCGGAGAGGGTGCGGCGAGCCGAGCGGGGCTATCTGCTTCCGCTCGGACCGTGTCGATTTGGCGATACCAAAAAGAGGTAATCATTATGAGGCACATCGCTCTGATGGCGGCGTCGCTGGTCATGGCGGCGTTTGCGGTGCCTGCGGCGGCGACGATCGTCGTCTATTCCACAGGTCTCTCGGGAGCGGCCGAGTCGCCACCGAATGCGTCACCTGGTACGGGCAGCGCGACGGTGACCGTCGACGATGTCCTGAACACGATGCGCGTGCAGGTGACGTTCGCGGACCTGCTCGGTACGACCACGGCCGCGCATATTCATTGCTGCACGGCGGTGGCCGGCGCGGGTACGGCAGGCGTTGCGACAGTAACGCCGACGTTTACGGGCTTCCGCTGGGGGTGACCAGCGGCACTTACGACCATACGTTCGATATGACGTTGGCGGCGAGCTTTAACCCGGCGTTCGTTACGGCGCAGGGTAGCGTCGCAGATGCGTGGGCCGTATTGCTTGCCGGGATGGCCGCGGGCAAGTCCTACCTGAACATTCACACGCAGTTTGCGCCTGGGGGAGAAATCCGCGGCTTTCTCGCCGTGCCGGAGCCGGGCTCGCTCGGGATGCTCATGCTCGGCCTCGTGGGGCTGGGTCTCGCGCGGCGACGCCGCGTGTAGTCCGCAGGGGAGAATCGTTGCAAAGGAGGCCCCGCTCACGCGGGGTCTCGTCTCTTGGGGCCGTCGTGAGCTTCGCGCTTTGCGCCCGCCTTGCGGCGGTTTTGCGTGAGCCGGGATTCCGCTTGCGGTGCGGCCGGCGCACCTGTGTCCAGGATGGTTTTGGCGAGAGAGAAGAAGGGGCGTGCCGTCGTCGCGACCACGTGCGCAAACAAAGGTCTGGCAGAGGGACACGAAAATGATTTGGAGCATTCCTGCGGGCGCGGCGCTGGCCGTGCTTGGCGCCGTCGCGCAGGCCGAAGTGCCTGCGGCGTCCAGCCCGGCCGGGCACCAGGCTGGCGAAGTTTCCGCGGTCCTTGCCGCGATGGATCGCTATCTGACCGCGATCTCGACGGATGATCTCGATGCGATGGCGTCGATGCAGACTCCGGACGGCATGACCTACCGTGCCCGTGCAATGGAGAGCGGTGGCATGGACGTGGTGGGCAGGCCCAATTCCTACTGGGTCGATCCGGCGCGCGACGATGGCCGCAAGCACCGCGAGCGATATTGGACGCCGACCGTGCTGGTGCGGGGCAGTATCGCCGTCGTCTGGGCGCCCTATGAATTCTGGATCGACCGCAAGACCAGTCACTGCGGTGTCGACGTCTTCAATTTCGTCAGGATCGGCGAAGCGTGGCGAGTGGCCAACGCAATGTGGACGGTGGAGCCGGACGCCTGCGGAGAACTGCGGCCGTCGGATGCCGCGAGCATTCGTCCCGCGGATTGACGGGCGCCCATTGGGGCCGCTGCCGCTGTGATCGCGGGGCCGCTTCGCGCTCGCTCGCTTAGTGAACCTTCGACGGCCGCCGGGTGTATGCTCGCCCACACAACAACGATCGAGACAAGGGGGGATTCCATGAACAGACGCAAGTTCGTCGTGTCGTCCATTGCCGCGGCCGTGGGTTTTTCGCTGGCGGCCAGGCAGGCGCTGGCTGCGCTGGCGCCGATCGTGGACGACGCCGCTGCCGTGACCGGGAGCGGCTCCAAGGTCACGCTCGGCAAGTCGTCGTTGCAGGAGCTGCGCGATGCGCTGCGCGGCCCGTTGCTGCTACCCGGGCAGCCGGGCTACGACGAGGCACGTCGCGTGCTGAACGCGTCGATCGACAAGCATCCGGCGCTCATCGTGCAGCCGACCGGCGCGGCCGACGTGCGTACGGCGGTGAGCTACGCTCGGCAGCACGACCTGCTGCTCGCCGTGAAGTGCGGCGGCCACAGCTACGCCGGCAAGTCGACCTGCGAAGGCGGGATGCAGATCGACCTCTCCCGCATGCGCAGCGCACGCGTCGATCCGGCCGCGCGGCGCGCCTGGGTGTCCGGTGGCAGCCTGCTCGGTGAACTCGATCACGAGGCGATGTCGCTCGGGCTGGTGACGACCGCCGGCACGGTATCGCACACCGGAGTCGGCGGACTCACGCTCGGCGCGGGCTTCGGCCGGCTTGCGCGGCGCTTCGGCCTCGCGCTCGACAACGTCGTGAGTTACGACGTGGTCACGGCCGACGGACGGTTGCTGCACGCGAGCGCCGACGAGAACCCGGACCTGTACTGGGGATTGCGCGGTGGCGGCGGGAACTTCGGCGTGGTGACGACGTTCGAGTTCCGGCTCTACCCGATGTCGCGGCAGGTGATCGGTGGCGAGATCGTGTTTCCGATCGCGCGGGCTCGCGAGCTGCTCGCGTTCTATTCCGAGTACAGCCTCGCGGCCCCGGACGAACTCTACTGCGACGCAGCGATGGTCACGCCGCCCGCCGAGGCCGGAAAGCCCGGCGTCTTCTCGATCGAGGTCTGCTACTCGGGTCCGCCGGGCGACGCCGACCGCGTGCTCGCGCCGCTGCGAAAGCTCGGCAAGCCGATCTCCGACGAGATCGGGCCGACCGACTATGTGAAGCTGCAGCGCTCGGGCGACCGCACGGACCCGCGCAATACCGGGTCGTACCTGAAGTCGGGCTTCATTGACGCCTTCCCGCCGGCGCTGGTCAGCGCGCTCGTCGACGGCTATCAGCCGGACCCGGCACGCGGCACGGTCGTGTTCTTCCAGCACTCGGGCGGCGCCATCGGGCGCGTCGCAGCGGACGCGACCGCGTTTCCGCATCGCCGCGCCAAGCTCAACATGTTCGCCGTGTCGGAGTGGGATCTCGGCCGGGACGGCGCGCCGCACATGGCCTACGTGAAGCAGTACTGGGAGAAGCTGCACCCGTTCACCGACGGCTACTACACGAACGAGGTCGCGAACGAGCCGCAGAAGCAGGTGGACGAGAACTACCAGGGCAACATCGGTCGGCTGACGCAGGTGAAGAACAAGTACGATCCGACCAACCTGTTCCGCCTGAACGCGAACGTGAAACCGACGGTCTGACTGCTTAACCTGGAGCGTCGTCACTGCGCTTCGGGGCCGGCGGCTCGCCGCCGCTATTCGGGGCGAGCTTTGCGGCAGCCCAGCGCCGGAGCTCGCGCACTTTCTGCGGTCCGGTGCGGGGGTTGCGCATCAGCACCTCGATGCCGCGCAGCACCGCCTCGATCTCCGTATGCGGTACCTCGCCCTCGGCCGCCGGCACGGCCCACAGGTCGATCCTTCGCTCGCAGCGCTCGCCGAACCTCAGCACGGCGTGAAACCAGCGCGGCTGCCGCCAGTTTCCGAGCACGAGGTCGAGCCCCGCCGCGGCGAGCGACACCGGGATGAGCGTGAGGTCGAGCAGCGCCTCGAGGCCCAGCTTGGTCTGGAAGACGATGACGTCGCGCAGGAGCCGGAAGCGTGAGTTGCGTCTGGGGTTGCCCGTCATTCAGCGTCCTCCGCGGACCAGATTGACCAGCTTGCATTACCCGGGTAATGTTACCGCATGAGCAGCATCCAGTCGAAAGTCACTGCGCAGGGCCAGATCTCGGTGCCTGCCGAGGTTCGACGGCAGCTGGGGGTCGGGCCCGGATCGGTCCTGGTCTGGGAATGGCGCGACGGCGAGTTCGTCGTGCGGCGCTCGGGCAAGACCACCTCCGCCGGCATTCACGAGGCCCTCTTCGGCGCCGGGTCGACACGCAGGAAGCCTGCAGACGCCAAGGCGGGGATCCGCAAGTACATCCGCCGGCGCCATGCGCGCGGTTGATACGAACCTGCTCGTGCGGCTCGTCGTCCGCGACGATGCCGTGCAAGTGGCCGCGGCGGAAGAGTTCGTCGCGGCGGGCGCGTGGGTATCGCACCTGGTCCTGGCGGAAACGCTGTGGGTACTTGATGCCGTGCACGAGCGGACGCCCGCGCAGCTCGCGGCGGCGGTCGAGATGTTGCTCAATCACGAGCACCTGGCGATACAGGACCCGGACGTCGTTGGTCGGGCGCTCGAAGACTTTCGTGCGCGACCCGCGCTCGGTTTTTCGGATTGCCTGGTGCTCGAGATCGCGCGCAAAGCCGGGCACCTGCCGCTAGGCACGCTCGATCGCGGGCTCGCCAGGCTGCAAGGGGCGCAGCGGCTCTAGGCTTCGCCTGACATGACTACGGGAGCCGTCGAAGAGTCGCCGTAAGATGTCCGTCGAGCCAACCCGGCGGAGGGCGCAAAGTGTCGACTGAATTGTGGCGGAAGTGTGCACACGAACTCGCCGAGCTGATTCGCAGCAGGCAGGTGTCGAGCCGCGAGGTGGTGCAGAGTCACCTCGATCGCATCGCTGCGGTGAACCCGAAGGTCAACGCGGTCACCGTCACGCTGGCTGAGTCGGCGCTCGCCGCCGCGGATCGGGCCGATGCGACCGCGCCGAGCGGACCGCTGCACGGCGTGCCGTTCAGCATCAAGGAGAACATCGACTGCACGGGCTCGGCGACGACGCAGGGGCTGCCCGCGCTCGCGCAGGCGATGCCGTCCGAGGACGCGCCCGTGGTCGCCAGGATGAAAGCGGCCGGTGCGATTCCGCTCGCTCGCACCAACCTGCCCGAGATGGGCCTGCGCATCACGACCGACAATCCGCTGCGCGGCCGAACGCTCAATCCCTGGGACCGCGCGCGGACGCCTGGCGGCTCGAGCGGAGGCGAGGGTGTCGCGCTCGCAACCGGCATGTCGCCGATCGGGCTCGGCAACGACATCGGTGGCTCGGTGCGCAACCCGGCCTATTGCTGCGGGATCGCGGCGCTCAAGGCGACGGTCGGCAGGATTCCCATGACGCCGACGATTCCGGCGGCAGCGCAGCCGCTGGCGGTCCGGTTGATGGCCGTCGAGGGTCCGATGGCGCGCTCCGTCGCCGATCTCAAGATCGGCTATCGACTGCTTGCGGGCTGGGATGCGCGCGACCCGTTCTCCGTTCCCGCCGCACTCGAGGGTCCGACGGTGCCGAAGCGCGCCGCGATCGTCACACAAATGCCGTTCTCCACGCTGCCGGCCGCAACCGTGGCCGCGATCGAGCGCGCGGGCCGCGAGCTCACAGCAGCCGGATGGCAAGTCGACGAGGCCGCGCCGCCTGAACTGGCGCGCGTCAACGAGATCTGGGCGCACATGCTCAATGCGGACCTGCAGCACATGTTGCCGCTGCTGGCGCCGCTCATGAGTGACGGCGTCGCAGGGCTGCTGCGCGCTCTGCTGCGGCAGTTCGATCCGGCCACCAAGACCATGACCGAGATCTTCACGGAGCGGGACCGCCTTGCGGTCGCGTGGTCCGCGTTCTTCCAGCGGTACCCGGTCGTCATCGGGCCCACCTGGGCCGACGTCCCGTTCGTGCACGACGCGGACCTCGACCCGGAGCACGGCGTCGAGACGACGGTGAAGCGCGTCCAGTTCATCACGCCGGGCAACCTGCTGGGCCTGCCGTCGGTGGCGTTGCCGATGGGGGTGGCCGAGGGCCTGCCGACCGGGGTGCAGGTCTATGCAGAACGTTGGCGCGAGGACCTGTGCCTCGAAGTCGCCGGCCTGCTCGAGTCACGCGTCGGGAGAATCACGCCGATCGATCCGGTGTGGTAGCGGGCGCCGGCCTCGGGGCCCGCGTTGGCGGTTTCCAGCGTGGTCGGCGCGGGGCAAATGTGACAGCGCCGGTCGGCGGACTTGTACCTATTCCGATGGGTATCTCGCGCTGCTAATAGCGATCGCACCCGGCCTGCGATGCGGTCTTCGTGGGGGACAACACCCGTCGCAGCCGGGCGGGAGAGACCTCGAACGCCAACGAAAGGGAATCACCATGAAATACATGACGGCATGGACCATTCGCCCGGAGAACATGAAGGCGTGCATCAAGCGATTCATGGAGGAGAATCCGCAGACGGCAGGCGTGAAGATCATTTCCCGAATGCACGTGCTGGGAACCGGCATGGGGTTCACCCTCTGGGAGTCGGACGATCCGCTGGCAGCGGCCAAGGAAGGGCTGGCCTGGTCCGACCTGATCGACCTCAAGGTCTATCCGGTCGTGGACGACGCGATGGTCGCGAAGGCCTTGGGCAAGTAACTACCTGCGAGTCACGCAGTTGACGCAGAGACCCCGGCCTCGGGCCGGGGTCGGCGCGAAAGGGGGATGGCATGACCGACGGCGCCGCCGCATTCGACTACGACTGGCTGGTCATCGGCTCGGGATTCGGGGGCAGCGTGTCCGCGCTGCGCCTCGCCGAGAAAGGCTACACGGTCGGCGTGCTGGAGGCGGGGCGCCGTTTCCGCGACGAGGACTTCGCCAGGACGACGTGGGACTCGAAGAACTTCAACTGGGCGCCGTCGCTCGGCATGCTCGGCATCCTGCGCATGACCAAGTTCAAGGACGTCTTCATCCTGAGCGGTGCGGGCGTCGGTGGGGGCAGTCTCGTCTATGCCAACACGCTCTACCGAGCGGCGCCGGCGTTCTATACCAACCCGCAGTGGGCCGGCATGGCCGACTGGGCAGCGGAGCTCGCGCCGCATTACGACACGGCGGAGCGCATGCTCGGCGTGCAGACGGTGCCGCGGGAGAGCGTGGGTCAGGAACTGCTGAAAGAAGTCGGCCGTCACTTCGGGGTCGAGCATACGTTCAGGCGCACGCCTTGCGCGGTGTACTTCGGGAAGCCGGGCGAGATCGTGCCGGACCCGTATTTCGGCGGCGAGGGGCCCGACCGCGCGGGCTGCATCTTCTGCGGCGAATGCATGCAGGGCTGCCGGACGGGCGCCAAGAACAACCTGACCAAGAACTACCTGTGGTTCGCCGAGAAGCGCGGCGCGCGGATCCATCCCGAGCGCGAGGTGGTGGACGTGCGGCCCATCGGCGCCGAGGACGGCAGCGACGGTTACCGTGTGATCACGGAGCGGCCAGGGGCGTGGTTCAACAAGCAGCGACAGGTGTTCTGCGCGCGCGGCATCGTCTTCGCGGCCGGTGCGCTAGGCACGAACACGCTGCTGGCGCAGTGCAGGCTGAACGGCTCTTTGCCGCGAATCAGCGACCGGCTGGGCGAGCTCGTGCGCACCAACAGCGAGGCGCTCCTGACGGTGATCCTGCCCAAGGGCACCAAGCACGTCTGGAACGACGTGCAGATCAGCTCCAGCGTGCATCCGAAACCGGACACCCACATCGAGTTCAACACCCTCGGGCGAAACGCCGACTCGATGGCGTTCCTGTACACCGTGTTCACCGGCAAGGGCACGCGCCTGACGCGCCCGCTGAAATGGCTGGGGAACGTGATCCGGCACCCGGTCACCTTCCTGCGCACCTTGTGGCCGGTCGGCTGGTCGGAGCGGACGATCGTTTTCCTCGTGATGCAGACGCTCGACAATGCGATCTCGTTCCGTGCGCGGCGCGGCCTGACCGGCCGGGTGTCCCTGGCGACCGAGCAGGACCCCGAGAAGCCGAACCCGACCTTCATCGAGGTGGCGAACGAGGCGGCCGAGTTCCTCGCGAAGAAGACGGGCGGGACCGCGCAGAGCGGGCTGTTCGAGGCGCTGTTCAATACACCCTCGACGGCTCACATCCTGGGCGGCGCCGTCATCGCGCCGGACGCCAGCCGAGGGGTGGTGGATCACGCCCATCGCGTCTTCGGTTACCGGAACATGCTGATCTGCGACGGTTCCACGATTCCCGCCAACCCGGGCGTGAATCCGTCGCTCACCATCACCGCCATGACCGAACACGCGATGAGCCTCGTCGCCCCGAAGACGCAGGCTGCCTGATCGAGGAGGGCCAGCACCATGGATCCACTGCACGTCGCGCACCTGATGGTGCTCGGTATCTGGCTGGGGATCGTCACGACCGAGGTGCTCTTCGAGTTCTCGGGCTCGGACCCGGATTCGCTTCGCGCAGCCGCGCGGTTCCATTACACCGTCGACATGTTCGGCGAGCTGCCGATTCTCGCCGCCGTGGTCGTCACCGGCGTGATGCTCGCCATGCGCGTCGAGGTGATGACGCCGTTGCTGCACGCCAAGATCGGCATGGGCTTGGTGGCGATTGCGTCGAACCTGCTGTGCGCCTTCTGGGTCGTGCAGCGAAGGCGGATCGAGGACCCGGCCGTGCTGCTGCGCTATCGCCGGAAGATCTGGGCGACGGCGGCCATAGGCGTGGTCTTCGGGACGGCGGCGCTGGCGATCGGCCTGGTGTATTTCCGCAGCTGAGCCGCGCTATGCTCAGCGGGCAAGCCGGAGGGAAGCCATGACGGAAGCTGGCATTCGAGTCCCTGCGTCCGATGATGCCGAAGAGGCCGAGAAGGAGGCTGGGCGCGTCTCGAAGATCCCGGTCGTGCCGCAAGGCGCGCCGTGGACCGCCGTCGAGCGCGTGATGTTCGAGCGGCGCAGCATCCGCAAGTTCCGCAAGACGCAGGTTCCGGCGCACGTGGTTCGGCGGCTCCTCGAGGTCGCGCGCTTCGCGCCGTCGCAGGGCAACTGCCAGCCGTGGAAACTGGTCGTCGTGCGCGACGCGGCGATGATCCAGGGCATGGAGGAATTCTGCGTCGGCGAGTGCCGCAAGCTCACGGACAGCCTCGACTACGCCACGATGCGCAAGGGCTCGCTCAAGTACCGGGTCGCGCGCGCGAAGACGAAGGTGTTCGGCCGGCTGCAACCCAACATGCTGCACCCGGTGCCGATGACCGCTTGCACGGCCATCGCAGAGGGACGCTTCGCCGTCTTCCATCGCGCCCCGACCGTGATCCTGATCCTGATGGACAAGCGCGCCATCGGGGTGCCCGCCATCGACATCGGCATCTGCGGCACGAACATCGTGCTCGCGGCACAGAGCCTCGGGCTCGGCACCTGCTGGGTCGGCTTCTCGAAGTTCCTGAACGAGAGCAAGGAGTGGTGCGCCCGGTTCGGGGCCGAGGATCCGTTTGAGATCGAGGAGGCGATCTGCGTCGGCTACCCGGTCGGCGACACGACGCACCTCATACCACGCGAGACGCACGAGGCCGCCTGGTTCGAGGGCGGCAAGCGGGAACTCATCTACTGACAGGGGGCTGCATGGGCTTGCTCACGAGGAAGGAACGCCATCATTTCCCGGACTGGGACGATCCCGCGCAGTGCATGTTCCGCCGCGTCACGATCGACCTGGAGAAGTGCGACGGCTGCAAGCTGTGCACGCTCGCGTGCCCGGCCAACGTACTCGAGCAGTTCGGCCCCAAGGGCGCGAAGAAGGTGCGGGTCAAGGCGGATCACCGCGGCTGCATCAGCTGCAACAACTGCCACGCGATCTGCGAGAACGGCGCGATCCAGGCCACGCAGTCGTACGACTTCACCGGCTTCTACCGGCGCTTCGGCCTCGGCGAGTTCGCGAAGCCGCGGGTGTTCTAATCGCGTGTCGCGCGCATCAGGCGCGACGATCGCCGGTAAGTCGCGACGCCACCGACCAGGTTGCGGCCTAGCCAGCCGAAGGACACCACGAGCGCCGCTCCGGCCGGGCGCGCCAGGCCGGGCCAGAGAGTGGCCGCCAGCAGCAGTGCAAATGCGGCCAGTTGAGCCCTGACCTGCCGGTCCATGGACAAGGCCGGGATCATCCTGTTCATGTTCGGCGGCAGCGCACGTGGCCCGCCGAGGCGCTTCAGGTGCAGCCAGTTCAGGAACGGCACGATCTTGTAGAGCATGCCGTTGATGGCGAACACGAACGTAGCCACGAGCAGCACGCCGGTTGCCAGCTGCAGCCGATTGTCGTCGCTGCCGGCGAGCCCCGTGCCGAGCCACGCGCACAGCACGGCGGCGGCCAGGCCCGAGCCCATCGCACTGCGGAACATCAGCACGTTCGCGTCGTCCACCTTGCGCCGGCGGCGCGCCTGGAGCCGCAGCGTCGTGGCGAAATAGGCCGTTGCGAGTGCGAGCAGTACGTAGAGCCCCACGCGCGCCAGGCCTGCGGGCAGGACACCGAGCCGGCCGGTCCACAGCATCAAGCTGCCGGCGACCAGCCATGGAAACATGTTCGCCGCACGTCGCGGAAACGGCGGTGTCATCTGGAACATGGGTACGACGGTGATCGAGACGCCGGCCAGCAACAGCAGCGCCCAACCGCCGAAGCCCCAGGCGACGTGCACGTGAATCAGGTCCGCGAACGGCCACGCCTGTCCGGTGGTGAGGCCCGCGACGAGCAGTGCGCCAAGGCCGAGCGTGACGGCGAGCGCGAAGGCAGCGCCGCGGAGCGCAGCCACCGTTGGTCCGATGGCCGGCGTCGTGAAGAGTGCCCGGCCGAGCACCGCGACGAAGATGCCTCCTGCCGTGGCCAGCAACGCCGCAGCCGCAGGCAGACACTGCGGCCACGGGAACAGGAACCCCGTGCACAGCAGCAGGGCGCCCACCGCAAAGGCCGGATGGACGATCGTCGCCACCGTCTCGGCCCGCCAGAGATTGCCGCCCGCCGCGACCGGCACGAACTGGAACAGCGCGCCGGTCATGGCCTGCAGCATGAAGCCGAGCACCAGCAGGTGCGTGAGGGCGAGCGCACCCGGTGTCCAGCGCGAGGCCAGCAGGTCGCCCCCCTGCCACAGCAGCAGGCAGCCGGCGGCGACGCCGAACCACGGCGCAGTCAGGAAGAATCGAAAGGGCACGCCGATCGGCGGCGCCTGGTCGAAGGACAGGTCAGCGGGCATCCGCGTGTTCGATGCGGATGGTGTGCGTGCCGTCGTCCGCAACGTCCACGGTCCAGCGATACCCGTGGCGAGTGAGGAAGTTGAACAGCGGCTGCGGCCGGCAATAGAGCAGCAACAGCATGTGTTCGCCGGCCGGCATTTCCTCCAGGGCCGCAAGCGTCAGTTCCAGCGGCTCCGGCGGCTGCAGTTCGCGGCCGTCGATGACGCGGAAGGGAGTCATGCCAATGCGTCGCTGCCTGCCAGGCGCTGCTGCAGGCGCGGTGCAAGAGTCCCGGCATCGAGCGCAGAGTCACACATGGGATAGAGTATGTGCACCTCCTTCGCGTTATGCTGTTGCATGAGCACCAGCAGGGTCTCGGCAGCGCCGGCGAACTCGTCGGCGTCCGCGGCGTCCGCAGCGGACATCATCTGGGAGAGCAGGTCGCGCATCTGGTCGTGCTCGTAGCTCATCACCTTCGTCGGCCCTTCGACCATGCCGGTCGCCTGCTCGAAGGCCGGGAACAGGATGTCCTCCTCGGCGGTGAAGTGACTCTCCATGTCGCGGCTGAAGGCCGCGAGCGCAGCGCGGCCGGCCGCCCAGCGGCCCTGCCGCAAGGCGTCCTCCGCTTCGGCAAACGCTGCATCACAGTGCTGGTGGTGGTCGTGCATCAATTCGGCAATGGCCATGGCGGTAGTCACTCGCGAACAGGATGCCATGCATTGTCGGGATTGCGGGCGTCGCCAGCCTTGACCGGCGTCAAGTCGCGGGCTCCTGGGCATCCGGCGCGCGACATCGTGACGGCCGCCGCCCGGACCGGGCATGATTCGGCGCCGTGCGCACGTCGGATCACCTGATTTCATGATTTTCCAGCCGTTCGATCTCGCG
>JBBIVG010000043.1:0-16053 GCA_037439865.1 Nevskiaceae bacterium | reverse complement strand
ACGGCCAAGCGCGCGCCTGGCGAGCGTCGCGACGATCGCGAGCTGGTGGAGGGTGCCGGGCTTCGCCTGGACTTCGGGTGGCGCCATCTATCCGCGCTTCCGCGCAGCGGGGGCGCGTCGCCGCACGCGTTTGCGTACGGTCCCGGCCCGGGCGCGACTGGACCTGCGTGCGCGGGGTGTCGGCGCGGACTCCGCGTGCAGCTCCTCGAGCGCCTCGGCGGTATAGCGGGCGAGCTTCGGCAGGTCCGGCAAAGCTTCGCGCAGCGCGATGAAGGTGAGGTGCAGCGCGTCCACGTACGTCGTGACCGTGACGTTCAGCACCTGGTGGTGCGCGACGACCGAGATCGGCAGCGCCAGCTCCACCGCGGAGCCATCGAAGTAGACGCGCTTCTCGAGGCCCGCGGGATTCGAGACCACGAGGTTCGCGAGCATCGGCAGCTCGCCGAGATGCAGCGATTCGATCGTGCTCGCGAGCGAGTGCTGCACGATGGAGTAGAGCATGAGGGCGCCGCCCGAGAGCGCGCGCACCTCGTGCTTCATCTCCTGCGTCTCCCCCATGATCTGCTGCAACCGCTCGAGCGGCGCGGACTCCGGGTGACCCAGCGGCACCTGCAGGATCGTGATCCGGTTGCCCGCGCCGCCGTGATCATCCAGTGCGACCGGGACATCGGCGACCAAGGCGCGGTCCGGCGGCGTACCGCGCTCGTCCAGGTATCGGTTCATCGCGGTGTCGAGCGCGGCGAGCATGACGTCGTTGATCTTTGCGCCCGTGCGGTGTGCCACCTCACGCGCGCGCCGCAGCGGCACGCTCACGTGCGCAAGCACCCGGTGGGGGCTCGGCGCGGCCTTGAGCACGTTCGGTGTCGTGACGAACGGCGCGGCGAGGCCCGGGCCCAGGCCGGTGTTGCGCAGCCCCTGGTGCCACATCAGCCGCAGCATGTCGTTCGCCGTACGGCGGGTCTCTTCGGCAATCTGCAGCCACTCCTGCGCACCCGACGCTCGCGCGACGGCAGGAGCGGCGTGCGGCAGGGCCGCCATGCCCTCCCAGATCGCACGCGGCTTGCCGCGTGCCTGCGACGTCGAGACGATGCGCGTCAGGAAGCGGATGAAGCCGATGCCGTCGATGATCCCGTGGTGGGTCTTGAAGTAGAGCGCCACGCGGTCGTCCGGCAGCCCGGCGAACACGTGCATCTGCCACAGCGGCTCGTCGCGCGGCAGGCGCTGCACGTGGATCTCGCAGATGCGCTTGAACAGCGTCTCGAGGTCGCCGCCGCGCGGCAGCTTGTGCCGACGCAAGTGCTTGCGGGCGTCCACCGCGTCGTCCTCCTCGAGGGCGACGAGCGGCCTGAACGGACCGGGCTTGACCCGATAATTGAAGGGCGGGCCCACCGGGCACTCGAGCATCCGCTCGACGAGACGGTCGGCGAACCGCTTGCGAGCTCCTGCCGGCGGCGCCAGGACGAACAGCGCACCGACGTTCATCGGCCGCTCGGGGGTCTCGAGGAACAGGAACGCCTGGTCGACCGGCGACATCTTCGGCATGGATTCATCGTACGCCCGGTCGCCGCAGCCGCCATCTCGCAAATGGCTAGCTGCAGTGCAGCATGAGCGCGTCGCCGCGGTGGCGGGCGCATCGTCACCTTGCGACACGGGTGGTCCGCGGTGATCATCCGGTCCCCGGGGCGCGATGACAGCCCCAAGAGCGAGGTCCCTCGGTGATCAAGTGGAGGCTGATGCTGACGACGCTGCCCTTCGTGGCGGCGATCCTGGCCGTGAAGCTGTTCCTGCAGTTCGTGCTCGGCTTCCAGGGCATCGTGGACTTCTCGGACGTGGGCGTGGTGCTGACCGCCGGGGTGTTCCTGCTCGGCTTCCTGCTCGCGGGCACCATGGCCGACTACAAGGAGGCCGAGAGGATCCCCGCGGAGCTCGCCTCCACCCTGGAAACGATCGAGGAGATCTTCGTCCTGGCCGCCACGAACCGGCCGGCGCTCGACCCGGGCCGGCTGCGGCGCGGCCTGCTCGACATGGCGGACTCGATCAAGGCCTGGCTCCTGGGGGGGCAGCCGACCGGCGACGTCTACGACGCCATGACCGGCTTGAACGGGCTCATCCAGGATCTCGAACGTGAAGGGGCGGGTCCGTACGCTTCGCGCGCGGTGCCCCAGCTGCTCGCGGTGCGACGCAGCGTCTCGCGCATCGACGTGATCAGGCGCACCGGCTTCCTGCCGCCGGCCTACGCGCTGCTCGAGGTGCTGATCGTGATGATCATCTCGCTCGTGCTGATCGCGCGGTTCAAGAGCGTGGCGGCTGAGTGCCTGCTCGTGCCGTTCGTGGCCCTGATCAACATCTACATGCTGCGGCTGATCCGCGACATCGACGACCCGTTCGACTACGAGGCCGACGGCCGCGAGCACGGCTCGGGCGAGGTGATGCTCTTCCCGCTCGACGAGTACCGGGCGCGGCTGGCAGGGCGGCTCGACGGCCGCCCAATCAGATCATCGTCGTCAGGATCTTGAACTCGCGCTCGAGCTTCGCCTCGATCTCCGACCCGGCGAACGATGCGATGAGACCGCCCAGCAGCGGGATGCCGCAGGTCA
Source organism: Nevskiaceae bacterium (assembly GCA_037439865.1). Taxonomy (GTDB): domain Bacteria; phylum Pseudomonadota; class Gammaproteobacteria; order Steroidobacterales; family Steroidobacteraceae; genus RPQJ01. The sequence continues at coordinate 13,456 of JBBIVG010000043.1, read as the reverse complement.
CGTCGAAGTTCCACTCGATCACGGAGGCCTTCTTTTCCGGCTGGATCGACTTGGTCCCGCTGATCTTCACCGGCACGCCCTTGATCTCGACCACGATGTTCGCCAGGTGGCCATCGCCATCGGCCTCCCACTTCTCCGTGTGCTCGACTGTGTTCACGGCTGGGACGAGCTTGCGGATGGCGGCGGGCGGATTGGCGGGCTCCCGGCGCGAAATATTGAGCTTCACGTTCGGCGCCCGGCCCTCGCGCTTGATCTTCACGTCGGTCCCGCCGAGCTGGGCGTAGATCGACTCCTGGTGCTTCTGGTCGGTGGCGAGCTTGAACGCGGTGGCGACGTCGGCCTTGAGCGTGTGTTTCACGTGGACTTTCATGTTCTCTCCCTGCAATCCCGCGCCGGCGGGTCAGTCGTCGGATTCTAGTTCGCCGCGCAGCCGCCGCGCCATGATCCGCTCGTAGCGGCGCGGCGCGAGGCGGCCGAGCCACCACGCGAGCCAGGCGGTTCGGCCCACGAAGATCTGCCTTCGTCCCCGCACGGCGCCCGCGAATACCTGTTCCGCGGCGTCTTCGGCCGTCAACGGCCGGCCCACCGTCACCTGGGCGTGGCGCACCGGCTTGCCGTCACCCCCCAGGGCGTTGCGGTCGATGCGCGTGGCGATGAACGAGGGGCAGACGATCATCACGTCCACGCCGCGCGGAGCGAGTTCCGTGCGCAGGCTGTCGAAGAAGCCGTGCATCGCGTGCTTGCTGGCCGAATAACCGGTGCGCGCGATGAGCGGCGTGTAACCCGCCACGCTCGAGACCGCGACGACCAGGCCGCGCCTTGCGACGAGGTGAGGCAGGGCGGCCTTGGTGCAGTTCACCGCGCCGAAGAAGTTGACCTCCATGACGCGGCGGATCACCGCGAGGTCCGTCGCGGCGAATCCGCTGCGGTGGCTCATGCCCGCATTGTTCACCAGCACGTCGAGCGCGCCGAAGCGCTCGACCGCCGCCGCGACCGCACGCTCGCAGGCCGGCGCGTCAGTGATGTCGCAGGGCAGGGCGAGACACTTCGCGCCGCGTCCCTCTATCTCGGCGCACAGGCTCTCGACGGCGGACGCATCCTTGTCCAGTGCCGCGATGTTCGCGCCGGCCGCCGCGAAGCGCAGCGCCGTGGCACGACCGAGGCCGCCACCGGCACCCGTTACGAGCACGGTCGCGCCCTTGAACGAGCGTTGCGTCACGACGACCGCGGCCCGAGGCCGTGGGACTTGCGGTAGAGCTCGAACACCTCGGCCGACGTGAGCTTCGGCACGTACCCGAACTGCTCCTTGAGCCGACGGTTGTCGAGTACCGGGCGATAGCGCAGGAAGTCCACCTGCTCGGGCCCGTAGCGCGACAGTCCGAGCGGATGCAGCACGGCCAGCGCCGCGCGCAGCAGGGACGGCGGGATCGTCACGCACTGCTTGCCGAGCCGGGCCGCGATTTCCTGGATGCTGAGGGCCCCGTCGCCCGCGACGTTGTAGATGCCGTCCTTGTCCGAGAAGATCGCGTGCTCGATCGCGCCCACCACGTCCTGGTCCCAGATGAAGACGAACGGACTCTTCGAGCCGCGTATTGCGAGCAGCCGCGGCCGTTCGAACAGCGCGGTGATCTGGTTGCGCGTCGTCTCGCCGAGAATCGTTCCGACGCGCAACACGACCTGCCTCAGCGCGGGGTGGTCCCGGCGGTACCCGGCCAGCATTTCCTCCACGAGCCGCTTGTGGTGCGAGTACGCGAAGGCTTCGTTGCCGCGGATCGCGTCATCCTCGGTGAGCCACTCCGGGTTGTCCGGGTAGTAGCCGTAAGCCGCCCCGCTCGAGGTGACGATGAACTTGCGGACTCCGCTCGCCACGCAGGCCTCGAGCACATTCTTCGTGCCGAGCACGTCCACCGAGTACTCGAGGTCGCGGTTCGACTTCGGACCCGGTGTGACGATGGCCGCGAGGTGCACCACCGTATCGATCGCGTGCTGCTCGAGCAGTTCCGCGAGCCCCGGCGCGCGAATGTCCATGGCGGCGTACTCGACTCCGGGCAGCCGCTTCTCCGGCGGCGTCTCGCGGACGTCGCTCGCCACGATGGCGGCGACGCCGCCGGATGGGCCGCGCCGCGCGAGCGAGGCGACCAGGGTGCTGCCGAGGTACCCTGCGGCGCCCGTGATGAGGACTCGATGCGTCATGTTTCCGCCCAGCGTCCGGACGGCGGCCGGCGTCTCCACCACGAGGCGAGTGACGTTCCGGCGAGCAGGTGCCAGATGCCCCACCACGCAGCCACGATCGCCATGCCGCCGAGGCCGCCGAAGAAATTGAAGACGAGCGCGAGCCCGAAGCCTGAATTCTGGATGCCCACCTCGAACGACACCGCGCGCCGATCCGCCTCGGGCAACCCGGCGAACTTTGCTGCGTAGTAACCGAGTGCCAGCGCGACCGCATTCAGCACGAAGACGAACAGCGCCACCTGCGGCACGTACTTCGCGAAGTACTGGATGTTGGCCACGAACCCGCCGACGACGAAGACCGCGAAGAAGAGCAGCGACAGGATCCGGAACGGCCTGCGCGCGCGGGCCGCGAAACGCGGGAAGCGGTGCGCGATCGACATGCCGAGCACCGTCGGGATCGCGAGCAGGACGATGATCGTCCCGAACACCTCCCAGGGGCTCAATGCGACCTCGTGCAGGATGCCGCGCGTCGCCGGGTTCATCTCGCCCCAGAACGCGATGTTGAAGGGAGTGAAGAAGATCGAGCCCAGCATCGAGAACGCGGCGATGGTGACCGACAGCGCCGGGTTGCCGTGCGCGTAGTTCACGAGGAAGTTCGAGATGTTGCCGCTGGGGCACGAAGCGACGAGCAGCATCCCGAGGGCGATGCTCGGTGCCGGACGAAGCGCGATCGTGAGGAGGTACGCGACGGCGGGCAGCAGCAGCGAGTGCGCCGCCAGCCCGATCAACGTGCCCCGCGGCGCCGTGGCGATGCCCTTGAAATCCTCGACTTTCATGTCGAGGGCCACGCCGAACAGCACGAAAGCGAGGATGACGTCGAGCGCGATCAGCGACCCGGGCGTGAAGTTGAGCCGGATCGCGTCGATCTCGGTCATTTGCCCTTCGGCTCCTGGTGCATGTCCTTGAAATGCATCAGGCCGGGAGCCCACATGTGCTTCACCGGGTCCACGTCCACGTGCACGACCGCCGGTCCGCCGCTCGCGAGCGCGCGTTCGAGCGCGGCCTTGAGTTCGCGGGGATCGGCGACGCGCTCGCCGTGCGCGCCCATGGATTCGCCGAGCTTGTCGAACCGGATCTCGCCCAGGTCCGTCTTGATCGTCTCGTCGGGGCCGAGCGACTTCCTGATCAGCGTCTTGATCGGCTTCAAGGCCAGCTGCTGGGTCATCTTCACCATGCCCCACTGCCGGTCGCAGATGACGATGTAGACGACGCGCAGCCCGTTGCGCACGGCCGTCTCGACTTCCTGCGGGTGGAAGCCCATCGCACCGTCCCCGATGATGCAGCACACGGGCTCGCCCGGCCGCGCCACGGCGGCGCCGAGCGCCTGCCCGACGCCCGCGCCGAGCATGCCGAACTTGAACGTCGAGAGGATCGTATTCGGCACGCGCATCTGGTGGAACATCATCGCCCACACGGCGGTGTTGCCGCCGTCGGCGACGAGCACCGTGCCTTCCGGAAAGACCTGCTGGCACGTGTGCGCCACGTGCCCGGTGTTCATCGGCACCGCGAGATCCTGCAGTTTCTCGTCGAGCTTCTCGCGCTCGCTGCGCGCAGCTTCCCGGTACTTGGCCAGCTTGCGCCGCCGCGAGTCGAGGTTCATCCGGCCGGTGCGCGACGCGAGCGCGTCGGCGAGCGCCGTGAGGAACAACTTCGCGTCGGCCAGCACCGCGAGCGCGGCGGGCTTGTTCGAGCCGAGGACGTGGCCGTCGACGTCCACCTGGATCATCTGCTGCTCGGACGGGTGACGCCAGTACGGGGCCTTGCCCCACCAGTCGGTCTCGCCGAGCCGCGAGCCCACCACGAGCACGAGGTCGGCGTCGTTGCGCACCTCGTTGTTGAGCGGCACGCACGGCATCGGGATCGCGGTCTCGCAGGTCTCGGGCAGCACGCCGCGCGCCGCCCAGCTCGTCGTCACCGGCGCCTGCAGGATCTCCGACACGCGCCGCAACTCGTCGTAGGCGCCGGCATGGATCACGCCGCTGCCCGCGTGGATCATCGGCAGTTCCGCGGCGGCGAGCAGGTCGGCCGCGCGCTCGACCTGCGCGGGCGAGGGCGTGATCGGCTCGGTGCGGCGGTACTGGTGCGGCTGCCAGGTCGGCACCTCCGTCTTCACCTTGCCGTTCATGATCGTCTCGGGCACGTCGAGGTGGACGACGCCCGGACGGCCTTCGTAGCAGTGGCGTAGTGCGGTCCGGCCGAGCTCGGCGACCCGATCGAACGACACGACCGCCGCGCTCCACTTCGAAAGGTGCTTGATCGAGCCGACCTGGTCGAACGCCTGGTACGCGCCACCGCGATCGGGATAGACGATCTGCGGCCGGCGGCAGCTCGTGATCGCGAGCACGCGATTGCCCTCGGCGTTCTCGACGGCGAGCCCGGGGAGGATGTTGGCGACGCCCGGCCCGTTCGACGCCATGCAGACGCCGAGCCTGCCGGTCAGTCGCGCGTAGGCGCCGGCCATGTGCGCGGCGATGGTCTCGTGTCGCGGCGTGACGATCTCGATGCCGAGCTTGTGCAGGTTCGAGTAGAAGCCGAAGTACGTGCCGTCGATGATGCCGAAGACTTGCTCGACACCCTCTGCCTTGAGCATGCGCGCAAGGACTTCGCCGCCGCTGGTTTCCGTCATGATGTCCCCGTGGTGCCTGCCTGCGCAGGTCTATGATTCTGGGCAGACTATACCCCCGCGGCCGGAGGGGGCATACGCGCTTCGAGCACGGCTAGACTGCAGCGGTTTTCCACGATGGACTTCCCCGATGTCCCGCGTTCCTGAATGGTCGGTCGCCCGATGACCGAGACCTTCCTGCACTGGCTGCCGATGCTCGCGGCGCTGATTGCCGCCGGCGCGACGGGGGGATTGCTCGCGGGACTCCTCGGCGTGGGTGGGGGTATCGTCATCGTGCCCGTACTCGACGCGGCCCTGAGCATCGCGGGCGTACCGCCCGGCGCGTCGCTGCATGTCGCGGTGGCGACCTCGATGGCGACCATCATCCCGACTTCGATTTCCTCGTCCCGCTCGCACGCCCGGCGGGGCTCCCTGGACCCGGCCATCGTCAGGACCTGGTCGGTGCCCATCGTGCTGGGCGCCCTGGCCGGCGCGTTCCTCGCCTCGTGGGTGGACGCCCGCATCCTCGCCGGCGTCTTCGGCTGCGTCGCGGCCGCGGTCGCGCTCAAGATGGTTCTGCCGCTCGACCACTTGGTGCTGCGCCAGACGATCCCGCACGGCCCGGCCGGCGCGGTCATCCCCGCGGCGATCGGTGCGGTGGCGGCGATGATGGGCGTCGGCGGCGGCGTGCTCAGCGTGCCGATCATGACGCTCTGCGGCGAGCCGATGCACAAGGCGGTCGGGACCGGTGCGCTGCTCGGTCTCTGGATCAGTGTTCCGGCGACCCTCGGCTATCTGCTCGCCCCGGCGGCCGATGCCGCGGGCCTGCCGCTCACGATCGGTTACGTGAGCCTGCTCGGCTTCGCGATCCTCGCCCCGATTTCCTGGGGCGTCGCGCCGCTCGGGGCGAGGCTCGCGCACTCGCTCGACCGGCGCCGCCTGTCCGCGGCGTTCGGCGTGTTCCTGCTCCTCGTGGCCACCCGCATGCTCTATCGGGCTTTCGGCTGACCGGGCACGCGGCAGGCCGCACCTGGCCCGCGACGAGCCGCCTTGCCTGCGGCGAGGGGTGACGCCATTCTTGCGGGCCAAAGCAACCAGCAGCGACCCCATCTGGTCGCCGCGTTCGATCGGGGAGAACGGACGATGAAAAGAGCACCGATGCTGGCCCTCGTCGCGGGCCTGGTGATGCCGCTGCAGCCGACTCTCGCGGCGGATCAAGCGAACGAGGCCTCGCGGGCCGCCATCGCGGCTGCGATCGCGAGCCCCGACCGCCCCAAGGCGGACCTCGAGCAGGATGCGCGCCGCAAGCCGCAGCAGGTACTCGAGTTCGCGGGCATTGCGCCCGGCATGTACGTGATGGACGTGTTCTCCGCGAGTGGCTACTACACGGAACTCCTCGCGCGCACCGTCGGCGCCACGGGGTACGTCTATGCCTACAACAACCCGCCGTATGCGAGGTTCGCGGAAAAGGGCATCGCGGCCCGATACGCCGGCAACCGGCTGCCGAACGTCAAGCAGATCACCGCCACGATCGAGGACCTGCAGCTCATTCCCGCGAGCATCGACGCCGCGCTCTTCATCATGTCGTACCACGACCTGTACTGGCGGCCGGCGGACGGCTCGTGGCCGGCGACGGATCCGATGCTGCTGCTTTCGAAGCTGTACGCAGCCTTGAAGCCGGGTGGGGTCGTCATCGTCGAGGACCACGTCGCGAACCCGGGCGGCGAGCCGGACAAGGTGGTCGATTCGCTGCACCGCATCGACCCCGCGCTCGTGAAGCGCGACTTCGAGAAGGCCGGTTTCGTCTTCGACGGCGAGAGTCGCGTGCTCGCGCACCCGGACGACGACCACACGAAGCTCGTGTTCGACGAGGCGGTCCGCGGCAGGACGGACCAGTTTCTCTACCGGTTCCGCAAGCCGGCGGCACCTGCGCAGTGACGCCGGTGGCGGGAAACCTGCGGTGACGGATCGTCGTCGTCCGGGCGACGTCCTGCGCCTCGCGATGTGGTCGGGGCCGCGCAACGTCTCGACGGCGTTCATGCGCTCGTGGGGCAACCGCGCGGACACGCTGGTCGTGGACGAGCCCTTCTACGCGCACTACCTCGACCACACGGGCCTCGAGCATCCCGGCCGCGAAGAGGTCATCACCGCCCACGAGCGCGACTGGCGCCGCGTCGTGATTGCGCTCCTCGCGCCCGTGCCGGAAGGCATCTCGATCCTCTACCAGAAGCAGATGTCGCATCACCTGCTGCCCCACATGGGCCGGGACTGGCTCGGCTCGATGACGCACGCGTTCCTGATCCGCGACCCGCGGCCGATGCTGGCCTCGCTCGGCGAGAAACTGGGCGACTTCGACCTGCTCGCGACCGGCCTGCCCCAGCAGGTCGAGATCTTCGACTACGTCGTCCGCACGACCGGGCGCGTCCCGCCGGTGGTCGATTCCTCCGACCTGCTCGCCGCGCCGGAACCCGTGCTTCGCGCCCTCTGCGCGGCGCTCGGCGTCGAATTCACGCCGCGCATGCTCTCCTGGCCGACGGGTCGCCGCGCCACGGACGGCGTCTGGGCGAAGTACTGGTACGACCGCGTCGAGCGCTCGACGGGGTTCGAGTCGCCCGTGGCGGAGGAGCCGCGAGCGCTGTCGGGGCGTCTCGCGGACATCGAGCGGGAATGCCGGCCGTTGTATGAGAAGCTGCGCGAGCACCGCTTGCAGGCCTGAGGATTCCCGCGTGCTGCAGAAGTTCGACGAGCGCAATCGCAACCTCATCGTCAACGTGAACGGCAGGCTCGTGCCGCGCGACGCCGCGGGCGTGAGCCCGTTCGACTCGGTGGTGCAGGGCGGCGATGCCGTCTGGGAAGGGCTCCGGCTCTACCGCGGCCGCATCTTCCGGCTCGAGCAGCACCTCGACCGGCTCGTGGGTTCGGCGAAGGCGCTCGCCTTCGAGCACATCCCGGCACGCGAGGCGGTCGTCGCGGAGATTCGCCGCACGCTCGAGGCGAACCGCATGTTCGACGGCGTGCACGTCCGGCTCACCCTCACGCGCGGCGTAAAGGTCACCTCGGGCATGGACCCGCGCCTCAACCAGTCGGGGCCGACGCTGATCGTCCTCGCGGAGCACAAGGCGCCGGTGTACTCGACCGACGGCCTCGCCCTGGTCACGAGCAGCGTCCGCCGATTCCCGCCGGACTGCCTCGATCCGAAGATCCATCACAACAACCTGGTCCAGTCCATCCTCGCCAAGATCGAAGCGAACGTGGCGGGCGCCGACGATGCACTGATGCTCGACACGCGCGGCTTCGTCGCGGAAACGAACGCGACACATGTCTTCGTCGTGGAGCGCGGCGTGGTCCGCACGCCGCGGCTCGTCGCCTGCCCTGAGGGCATCACGCGCGCCGCCGTGCTCGACCTGTGCCGCGACCACGCGGTCCCGCACGAGGAGCGCGATCTCTCACTGGCCGAGGTCTACCGCGCCGACGAGGTGTTCTGTTCCGGCACGATGGGCGAGCTCGCGGCCGTCACGCGCGTGGACGGCCGGGTGATCGGCGACGGGCAGCCGGGGCCGACGACGCGTCTCCTGAGCGAGTGGTTCCGGGAACTCACCGGTCGGGAGGGGACACTCGTGGCATCGGAAGCGACCCGCGAGGCGTGATCCGTCGTCACGGACCAGTCCCCCTGCAACCTTTCTCGCGGCTGCCGCATCCAACGGGTAAGACGACAGTTCACCCGAGGGAGACTCATCCGATGTTCCGCTATGCCGCCACGCTGCTCTACGCCTATTCCGCGGTCGTCCTGGGCGCTTCGCTCGACGTCAGCAAGGTGAATGGCAGCATCCACGTGGATGAGGGCCAGCAGGCCGGCGACGTCTCCACCGTGAACGGCTCGATCACGATCGGTCGCTCGGCACGGGTCGAGGACGTCGAGACCGTCAACGGGTCCGTGCACTTCGCCGAGGGTGCGTCCGCCACATCCGCCGAAACGGTGAATGGCGCCATCGAGATCGGGCCGCAGGTGCAGGTGCGTGACTCCGTCAGCGCCGTGAACGGCGCGGTCACGCTCCAGTCGGGCGCGCGCGTCGGCGGGTCGCTCGAGAACGTGAACGGCAAGCTCACCCTCGAGGGCGCGCAGGTTGGCGGCCGCATCGAGACGGTGAACGGCGACATTCGCGTTGCGAGCGGCTCGCGCGTGGATGGAGGGATCCGCGTGGAGAAGAACCACGGCTGGTCGTGGAGCAAGTCGCGCAATCCGAGCGTAACTATCGAGTCAGGCGCCATCGTGAACGGCCCGCTCGTGTTCGAGCGCGAGGTCGATCTCTACGTCGGCGCCGGCGCGACGATCGGGCCGGTCGAGGGCGTCGCCCCGTCGCGGCACGCCATTCCCTGACCCTGCATGAGGCGACGCATCGCAGAGCGACGCCGTGATCCTCAGTGCGGCAGGCCCGCTTCGCTGGTCAGGTAGACGGCGAAGGTCCCGAGCCAGTGCCCGCCCTCGTAGTGCTCGCCGGTCACCGCCGGGAGCGACGCCTGCGCGTGGGCGCGGGCCGCTGCCATCAGCGCGGCGCGGCGCTTGTCGCCCGCAGGCAGTCCGCTCGTGATGCCTTCCAGCATCCAGGCGCGGCTGAGGTTGAGCCCGTCGATGTGCGCGAGCTTCGGGTCGCTGCGGTCGGTGACGACGCCCGGGGCGAGCCAGTCGCCGCGGCCGTCGGTCGGGATGCCCGGCAGGAACCGCGATAGCCACGATGCGAATTGCGCTGGCGGCAGCATCCGCCGCATGAAGTCCGCCTCGCCGAGGCAGGGTGACAGGAAGTCCTCTCCCGACGGCTCGTACGCGATCGGACAGTTGCGGTCCGCGAGATAGTAGGCGCGCGAACGATCGTCGAGCAGGCGTGCGATCTCGACGTCGCCCGACGCAACGGCCCAGTCGAACAGCAAGCCGAAGGCGAACGCGGTCTGGCTGTGCTCGCCGACGCGGATCGGGTAGTGCAGCTTCGGCAGCCACCCGACGAAGCGCTGCGCCGACTCGACCTCGAGCGGCGCGAGAGCCTGCGCCCACGCGCGGGCCTGCGGGTCGTCCCAGGTCCTGAGCTCCCGGGCGAGTTGCAGCAGCCAGGCAAGACCGTACGGCCGCTCGAACGATGCGCGCCCCGGACCGCGCAGGTACGCGACTTCGGCCCGGATGTTCTCGGCAGTGAGGCTTTTCGCGAGCGCCGCGCGAGCATCTGAGGCGAACGGGGCGTCCGGAAACTGCTTCAGCAGGCGCACCAGCAACCAGTGCCCATGCACGGACGAGTGCCAGTCGTAGCAGCCGTAGAACGCGGGCGTCAGTTCGCGCGGCGGCTTCGCATCGGCATCCGACTGCATCACTTGCGCGATCTTGTTGGGATATTCCTGGTGCACGCAGTCGAGGGCGAGCTTCGCGAATCGTGCCGCCGCCGCGGCGTCGAGCGAGGGCGGGGGCGGCGCGTGGGTCGGAGTCGGCGCGCTCGCATGGAGAGTGAGCGGCACGCTGGCGGCGAGTGCAATCGCGATACGGCGCATCATCGGTCCTGTCTCCGGCGGTTGTCGGGTCAACGCGCGTCGGCCTCGAACAGACTCTCGAGCTGCTGGGCCGAGGCCTTGGCCGTCGCGATGAGTTTCGTCTCGTCGTCGCGGACGGTCGCCTGGACCCGGAGTGTCTCCTCGTCATGGACACGAAACCGGCGCACCTGCGACGCCGCGGCGTCACGCGGGGTGCCGAGGGCGACGAGCGCCGCCTCGGCGACTTCGAGGCTCGAGGCAAACGTCTCGCGCCAGATCTCCGTGACGCCCGCGTCGAGCAACCGGAACGCGTGCTGCCGGTTGCGGGCCCGCGCCAGGATGCGCAGCCCGGGGAAGTGGCGCCGCGCGACCTCGGCCGTGCGCACCGAGGCTTCGACGTCGTCGATGGCCAGCACCAGCAACCGCGCGTGCTCGGCACCCGCGGAACGCAGCATCTCGAGCCGCGACGCGTCGCCGTAGTAGAGCTTGTTGCCGAAGCGGCGCACGAAATCCACCTGCGCCTGGCTCACCTCGAGCGCGGTGAACCGGATGTGCCGCGCCCGGAGCACGCGGGCCACGATCTGGCCGAAACGGCCGAAGCCCGCGATGAGCACGCGGGGTTCATCCGGCTCGATCGTGTCGAACGCGGGCGCGGGAGCCGCGGGCTTCAGGCGCCGTGCCAGCCGATCGGCGCCCGCGATGAGCATGGGCGACAACACCATGGACAGGGTCACGACGATGACCAGCAGGTCGGCGGTCGTGCGCGGCATCAGGCCCTGGCCGGCCGCGAGCCCGAGCAGCACGAAGGCGAATTCGCCGCCGCCGGCGAGCGCCACGCCGAGCCGCCACGCGGTGGGGCCGTCGTGGCGGGTGATCCGCGCCGCCAGCGCGATGGCCGAAGTCTTCAGCAGCAGATAGGCGAGCGTGAGGGCCAGGACCCGCACCGGCGACTCGACGAGCACGCCAAGGTTCGCCGACATCCCGACGGCAATGAAGAAGAGCCCGAGCAGCAGGCCCTTGAAGGGCTCGATGTCGGCCTCGAGCTCGTGGCGGTACTCGCTGTCGGCGAGCAGGACGCCGGCGATGAAAGCGCCGAGCGCCATGGACAGTCCGACGGACTCGAACAGGAGGGCCGTGCCGACGACGACCAGCAGCGCCGCCGCCGTGAAGGCTTCCTGCACCCGCGTGGCCGCGATCACGCGCAGCGCGGGACGGAGCGCGTACCGGCCGGCGCCGATGACGACGGCCATGGCGGCCACCGGCAGCACGACGACCTTCCAGTCGAGCGTCGTCGTCGCGCTCCCGCCGAGCATCGGCAGGACGACCAGGGCCGGCATCACGGCGAGGTCCTGGAAGAGCAGCATCGCGAAAGCCGTGCGTCCATGGCGGGCGGTGAGTTCGCCGCGCTCCGCGAGCACCTGCAGGATGAGAGCGGTCGACGACAGCGACAGTGCGGAGCCGATGATGATCGCGGCGTCCCATGATTGCCCGAGCGCGTGCGCGGCCAGTGCAATCGCCGCGGTCGTAATCGCCACCTGGGCAAAGCCCGCACCAAAGACCGCCTGGCGCATCACCCAGAGTCGCGACGGCTGCAGCTCGAGACCGATCACGAAGAGCAGCAGGACGACACCGAACTCGGCGAAGTCCAGGATGCTCTCGACGTCCTGGAAAAGCCCGAGGCCCCAGGGCCCCACGACGATGCCGGCCGCCAGATAGCCGAGGACCGCGCTCATCCTGAAGCGACGGAACAGCGGCACCGTGACCACGGTGGCCGAGAGGAAGATGGCGATCTGCCCAGTGAGGCTCATCGGCTCCCCGGCATTGGACGCAAGGGAGCGGACGATGGCCCAGTTGGGAAACCACGGCAACCTCCAAAGACGCGCCCGTGGGTCGGGCCCAGCGACGTTGACAGGCGGGGCGATGGCGTAAGCCGAGAAGGATCAGAGGGTTACGCGCTACCGGCGCGGCCGCGGATCGAGCGGATCGACGGGGGCGGGCCCAGGGCGCCAGGGCGCGGTGTCGCCACTTAAATCGGGCAGGCGCGGCCTCCACGCGGTCCCATGGTGGCGTGTTGCGTTCTTGCATCATCTGGACTTGGTTCAGAGACTGGTGCCAGAATCGCGGCCTTTCCAGTCGAGCAATGCGGGCCGTTGGTGCAAACCCGTATGACCGGGCGCACATTTCGGTACAATATGAGCGTCACTGGCTGCCAGCCCAAGCGCCTGCGAACATGCATTGCAGGTGGGTTGTGGTGCGTCGGCGAGCGGCTTGCAGCTGTCCTAGATACAATGCTTGGCATAAAAGCCACAAGGAGGACCGTCTCAATGTCATCTCGTTACCTACTTCCGCTCGCGGTCACCGCGATGCTGGCAGCGCCAGTCATCGCGAAGGCCGACGTGGCGCCCGGTGAGCCGAAAGGCGACTGGTTGTTCCGTGCCGGCTTTTCGCAGATCAATCCGACTGCATCGCCGGGCCTGAAGCGCCTCCTCGGCACGTCGAACGACCTCACGGTCGACAGCGACATCTCGCCGACCGCGACTGTCGCCTACATGATCACGAACCACATCGGCACCGAGCTGCTGGTGGCGTATCCGTTCACGCACGGGATCCAGCTGAAGACCCCGGGCGGCGGCAAGACGACGATCGCCAATGCGGACGTGCTGCCTCCGACGCTGAACATCCAGTGGTACTTCACGCCCGACAAGGCTTTCAGCCCGTACGTCGGCGTGGGCGCCAACTGGACGATATTCTCCGGCGAGGAAGTTCGCGGTGCGGCCGGCCTGCCCGCCGGCACGAAGCTGAAGCTGAGCGACTCGTTCGGGGCCGATGCACAGGTCGGCGCCGACTGGCGCGTGACCAACCACTGGTTCGTGAACACCGACATCCGCTACGTCGGCATCACGACGGACGCGGACCTCGAGATCCCGGGCTCCGGCACGACCAAGGTCGGCAAGGTGGACGTCAACCCGATGGTCTACACGCTGGCCGTCGGCTATCGCCTGTTCAGCCCGAAGCCGGCTCCGGTCGCCGCTCCGCCGCCCCCGCCGCCGCCGCCCCCGCCGCCGCCGCCGGCCAAGTGCTCGGACAGCGATGGTGATGGCGTGTGCGACG
>JBBIVG010000042.1:0-16125 GCA_037439865.1 Nevskiaceae bacterium | reverse complement strand
CGTCGGTGCGATCGGGGCCGGCCCGAAAGCGATGTCCATGCTCGACCTGCACCATCCGGAAATGAACTGGACGCGCATCGCGACCGGGCTCGGAGTCGAGGCGAGCCGCGCCGAGACGGCCGAGGAGTTCAACGCGCAGTACGAATCCGCGATGAAGCAGCGCGGTCCGCGCCTGATCGAGGCGATGATCTAGGCCGCGCCCGGCTCGGGCGGCGCTGCGCCGCCCGACCGGCCTATTTCGGGACCGGGCCGCCCTTCTCGGCGACGATCTTCTTCGCCTGGGCCATCGCGCCGTCCACGGCGGCCTTGATGCACTCGTCCTCGCCGTAGCCCTGCACCGGGAACTTGACGTCCATTTCCTTGCAGGTCGACTTGGCGGTCTCCTGGATGCGCTTCTCGAACTCGCGCACGCCCTTCGCGGTCTTGAGGTCGAGGTCGGCGTAACTCACGTGGCTCCGGATCGTGATCTCGCGCACGGGCGCCCCGTACGGAGTCTACGCGACCTTCTCAGATCGCTCCGCTTCGACAGTGATGACCTCCATCGGTGGGGTCTGCGCCAGGGCCAGACCGCCCGAAGCCGCGCACGCGATTGCAGCTCCCACGATTCCGGCTGCGCGACGGCCGATTGATTCGTATCTCATGTGGACACTCCTTCACGCCGGGCGAGGCCGGCCGACCCCGGCGTCACGTCCCGGGTCGGCGCAGTCCTGTTGCCGGCCGCGGTGCCGGACTTATTTCTTCGGAGCCTTGCCCGCCGCGGCAACGGCTTCCTTCACCTTCACCATCGCATCGGCCGCGGCCTTTCTCGCACAGGCCATGTCGTCCGGCGTCGCGAGCGGATACATCTTGCTGATTTCCTTGCAGGCAGCCATCGCCGCGTCCTGCACGCGCTTCTCGAGCTTCGCAGCACCGTCGGTCGTCGCGAGATCGAGGTCCGCGTAGGTCACCCGGTAGCTCAGCGAAATCGCCTGGATCGGCGCGGAATTCGGCGCGCGGCCGACCGTCTCCTTGATGACGCGCGAGGCCTCGACATTCACACCTTCGAGCGGTTCGGACCGGGCGGGCGCCCCCGCCACCGTGCAGGCGAGCAGGCCGACCGTGATGCCAAAGAGGATCCGTCTCATGTCCGCCTCCTTCCTCCCGGGGCACGGACGCTCCCGACGCGGGGGCGTCGCAGGTCCCCTGAGCGCCCACTATGCGCCGCCGATTCCGCGGCGCAATCGGGGATATGGGAGGGCGGACTGCGGGAAATCAGCGGCTATTTCTGGTCAGCGAGCCGGCACTTCACGTCCACGTCCACCTCGTACCATCGCTGCGTGGCCCGCAGCACCGCGGACCCCTTCTTGCCCGGGTCCAGGAACACGAACGTGCGATACGGCACCTGCGGGTCCGCCTGGAAGTTCAAGTCGCAACGCACCTTCTGCGCCGCGTTGTTCTCCAGGTTCACGACCAGCATGCCGGCATTCGATACGGGGTCGATCTTGACGTCGAGACCGTTCAGTTCGGGCGTGACGTTCACCGTGTAGGTCGTCTGCGCCAGCGTGGCTGGAACTGACGTCGCCAGCAGCGTGACTGCGCCGATCGCCATTGCGATGCGTGACCAGGGTCGTCGGGGGCTCATGTCGTTCCTCACTACGTGGAGTTGTCGGCCGTCGCCGTCTTCGATCTTCCGCAGCCCAGGTAAGTACATTCGGTCCTGCAAGCGCCGGCGAAGACGGCGTACAAAGATAACGAGTCCCGCGTGTCGATGCCCGCTGGTGGCCGGCGACACGGGGGCCCGAGCGGGTCGGGACCACGGGTTCCTCCCCCAGCGGTTCCGCCCCTCGCAAACGCCGCGCTTAGTCGCGACGGGTGCCTTGGCCAGCCGACTGTGCGATTCGCTCCCCTCGGCGGCAAGGCCTTGGAGCCGGAGCCAGCAAGGCCGAGCCCGGCGCTGTCGGGCCCGGCCTTTCAATTGAGTCTCAGGGCAGGCCTGCCCCCGGCGTCGGCACCTCGGCGCACTCGATGCGGCCCTGCCGAGCCTGGGAGACGACGTCGGCCATCGAGGTCGGCGCCGTCATCATGTACAGCGTGCGACGATCCTCGCCTCCCAGCATGCAGGCGAAACAGGGCTGGCTCGTCTGCACCGTCGCCACCACGTCGCCGCCCGGGGCAATCAACAGGCATTCCGGCGCAATGGCGTTGGCAATCCACACGTGTCCGTCGGCATCGAGGCAGATGCCGTCGGGTGCGCGCATGCCGAGCGTCGCCCAGATGCGGCGGTTCCCGAGCGTCCCGTCGGAGGCCACGTCGAATGCGGTGAGCCGCATTGCAAGGGTCTCGGCCACGATCAGCGTGCCACCGTCCGGCGTGAGCACGCACCCGTTCGGAAAGTGCAGTTCCTCCGCGGCGGGGTGCACGCGACCATCCGGGTCCACGCGCGCGAGCCGGGCCGTCGGGTGGTCGGCGATCACGCTCTCGACGCCCCGCGCCTTCAGCGCGTCGTCGAGACGAAAGCCGAAGTTGCCGACATAGGCGCGCCCCGAGCGGTCGACCACCATGTCGTTCGCGTGGTACGCGGCCACGCCCGAGAGATCCGCGTGGACCTTGACGCCGTCGGGATCCACGCGCAGCAGTTTCATGGCGTGCATCGCAACCACGAGCAGCCGCCCATCCGGCAGCCAACCGAGACCCGAAGGCTGGTCATCGATCACGAGTTCGGTGCGGATCGCGCCCGAAGGGTCCATCGACTTCACCGCGTGGTCGTAAAAGTCGCTGAACCACAACCGTCCGGCGTGCCAGCGCGGACCTTCGCCGAAATACAGGCCCTCGGCCAGGACTGTTGCCTTCGTCATCAGGTGGATCCTCCGGTTCAGCTCAGAAAGTGGGGATCGCCGGTCCGCCCTTCGCCTCGGCGCGCCGGTAGGCGGGCCGCGCCTTCATGCGGGCGCAATAGTCCGCGATCTTCGGGTACCGTCCTGGGTCGGCCGCGCGCGTCAGCAGCGCCTCCACCGGGTAGCTCATCTGGAAGTCCGCGATGCTGAGGCCATCCCCCGCGAACCAGCGATGGCGACCGAGATGCTCCTCCATGAAATCGGCCGCCGTCCCGAGGTTCGGATCGACGAGTTGCTCCAGCACCTTGGCACACAGTCCGCGCGCGATCGGCCGGGCGAAAAACGGCATCGGCCGGCTCGGGATCGTCGTGAACACGAGCTTCATGAGCAGCCAGCTCATGAGCGACCCCTCCGCGTAATGCATCCAGAAGCGACACTGCCGGTGCTCCGGTGAGCCGGGCGCCGGCTGCAGGCCGGCAAGGTCGCCGGTCGCCCGCGACGCGTACTTCTCGGCGAGGTACTCGATGATGGCGCCGGACTCGGCCACGACTTCCCCGTCGTCGGTGATCACCGGCGACTTGCCGAGAGGATGCACCTGTTTCAACTCGGGCGGCGCGAGTCGCGTCACCGGATTGCGGCGGTAGATCTTCAGCTCGTAAGGGACGCCGAGTTCCTCGAGCAGCCAGAGAATGCGCTGCGAGCGCGACGTCTCAAGGTGATGGACGGTCAGCACGAACTCCCCCTCCCGCCTTGTGTTGGGGGGAATTCTGCCGGACTGCCCAGCGGCCGGCCAGCTCGACCCGTGGTATTTCCTTACGGCGCGCGTCTGGTGAGCGGCTGGACTCAGTAGGAAAATGGCGCGCCGCACGCATTGCCTCCCTCGCACAGAAGGGCCGTCGTCCATGGGCCAGATCACCCGTTCGAACCGAACTCCGCCAGTCGCACTCGTTCCCCAGCCCGAGGCGTTGGCGGCACAGCGCGAGGAAATCGAGCGGGTCCTCGACGGCACCGGCGTCGGTCTCTGGGAGTGGGACATCCGCACTGGCAAGTCCACGCACTCGCGACTGAACAACCGGGCGCTGGGATACGACGACGGCGAGGAACTGGGAGGCACGTTCGCAGAGCTCGCACGAAAGATCCATCCGGAGGACGTGACGGCCATGCAGGCCAGGCTGGAGGAGTACCTGCGCAACGAGGCCCCCTACTACCGGGCGGAATTTCGCGTCCGCCGCAAGGACGGCACCTACGCGTGGTTCGAGTCCCGCGGCATGGTGGTCGATCGGGCACCCAACGGCGAACCCCTGCGAATGATCGGCACGCATCTCGACATCAGCGAGCGCAAGGCCAACGAGCACCTGCGACAGCAGCTCGAGCAAGCATTGCGCCGAAACCAGGACGAGCTCGAGGCGCTGGTGCGCCTGCAGACGCGCAAGCTGATCCAGGCGGCCGATGCCGCCGAGCAGGGCAATCGCGCCAAGAACGTGTTCCTCGCCAACGTCAGCCACGAGCTCCGGGCGCCACTGAGTGTCGTCGTGGACGAAACCGACAGGATGCTGGGTGAAGCCGCGGGCGAACTCGCGCCGGAAATCCGCGCTGCGATGGTGCACATCCAGCAGGCTGGCCGCCAGCTGGCCGGCATGGTCAAGCGCGTTCTCGACGTCAGCAGCATCGAGACGGACACGCTCGAGGTGTGCTGCACGCCCGTGAACCTGCGTCGCGTCCTCGAGGAGCAGTGCGAAGACGTGCAGGATTTCGCGCTCGAGCGCAGCCTCGACCTTCGCGTGCCGCGCTGTGATGAGACGCTGGTCGTCTATGCCGATCGGGCCAGGCTGGCACAGGTCGTGCGCGAACTGCTGACGAACGCCATCAAGTTCACCGAGCGCGGACACATCCAGGTCGGCGCGAGAACGTTCGAGGGCACGGTACTGGTCGAAGTGCAGGACACGGGCGTGGGCATCCCGGCTGAGCGCCAGGCCACGCTGTTCCACGCGTTCGAACCGATCGCGGATCGTCCACGCGCTCTCAAGCAGGGCCTCGGGCTCGGCCTGTCCATCTGCCGCGCCATCGTGGACGCGATGGCCGGGGCCATGGGCGTGACGAGCAAAGTCGGTCGCGGCAGCCGATTCTGGTTCACCGTGCCACTCGCCGCCAGCGCGCAGGTCGTCAGCTCGACGCGCCACTGAGCTCCCTCCGCAGACCCGCTCATGCACATCGTCGAGGAGCGCTGATGAAGCTGCATACGTCCCCGCGCGCGCCGAATCCAAGGCGCGTCGACATGTTCATCGCCGAGAAAGGCATCGTGGGCATCGCTCGCGAATACGTGGATCTGAACGCCGGCGAGCACCGCGCCCCGGCCTTCCTGGCCCGCAACCCGATGTCCCGCGTTCCCGTGCTCGAACTCGACGACGGACGCTACCTCGCGGAGTCGCGCGCGATCTGCACCTACCTCGAGGGCCTGTACCCGGAGCCGAACCTGATGGGCGCCGATGCCGAAGAACGCGCCTTCATCGAGATGGCTGACCGACAGGTTGAATTCCACCTGTTCGGGACGCTGGCCAACTGGGTCCGCCACACCCACCCGGGCCTCGCGCCCCTCGAGAACCCGCAGTTCCCGGACTTCGGCCACGCGCAGAAAGAAAAGATGCTCGAGGCCGCGCGCATCCTGGACACCCGGCTGGCCTCGCAGCCGTGGATCGCGGGCAGTCGGTTCACCGTGGCCGACATCACGGCCTTCTGTGCCGTCGAGTTTGCACGCCTGGTGAAGTTCAAGCCGACCGACGCCGGCCTCACCCGCCTCGCGGCCTGGCGGGATCGGGTGGCCGCGCGCCCGAGCGCGCAGCTTTAGCGATTCGCCTCAGCGCAGCGCGTCGAGGCCGAATAGCTTTGAGAGCTTTGCGTCGAACATCGCCCCCGGCAGCAGCTTGTTCAGGAGCGGGTATCGCACGCTGCCTGCGCCTGCGCGAAGGACCCGCGGTGGCGGGCTGCGCAGCAGTGCATCGACGACCGGCACCGCGAACTCCTCGGCCGGCATCGCGCCCTGCTGACCGGCCTGCGCGCGCGCACGGATGCCCGCCTCCGCGGCCCGGTAGAGCGAATTCTCCGGAAGACGGACCGCCGCCTCGGCGTGCTGGCCGAAGCTGGAGCGCACGCCACCCGGCTGTAGCGAAACGACGTGGATGCCGAACGGCGCCAGCTCCATCCGCAGGGCGTCGGTAATCGAGTGCACGGCCGCCTTGCTCGAGCAATACGCAGCCGCGAACGGGGTCGTGAAGAGTCCGACGATGCTGCCGACGTTGGCCACGACTGCGCTGCCGTTCTTCGCAACCGCCGCGCGCAGCAAGGGCACCGCCTGCGCCGTCACTCTCGCCGGCGAGATGACATTCGTCTCGTACTGCCGCCTCAGGTCCTCGCGCGTCAGGTCGATCACCGCACCGACCTGGGAGAAACCTGCGTTGTTGACCAGCAGGTCGAGGTGACCACACTCGCGCGCGACCGTGGCGAAGGCCGCCGCGACTGACGCATCGTCGTTGACGTCGAGTCCGAGCGGCTCGATGCCCGCCGCCTGGAGCGGCGCCAGGGTTTCGGGTCGCCGTGCCGTGGCGTACACCCGGTGCCCTCGCTTGCCGAACTCCCGGGCGAGCGCCGCGCCGATGCCGCTCGAGCAACCGGTGATGAGGATGGTCTTCTGCATGCGCGCGCCCCTATTGATTACGTGACTGCGCGCCCGGCGGCACATGCCGGCGGCCCGGACGCGGAGCCGCAATCGTACACCACTGTTATCACGCCAAATGGCCTCGGCCGCTGCAACGGCTGGCCGCATCATCGTCGCAATCACCGGGACTGGCCGCGCGGTCCGAGCTTATGATCTCGCGCGGGAGGACCGATGCTCATGCGTAATTCACTCGTACCCGCCCTGCTCGTGACCGGACTGCTCATCTCGGCCACGGCCTTTCCGGCCGACACTGAGCCGCCGTGCAAGTCGACGGTCAGCGGCGACCTCCGGCTACACGCGCTCGCGAGCCGCATCTTCGGCAACACGCGGACGATCCGGGTCCTGCTGCCGCCGGGTTACGACCTGCCCGAGAACCGCTCCCGCCGTTATCCCGCCCTCTACATGCTCGACGGCCAGAACCTGTTCGACGCCTGCCTGAGCGACGTGAGCCACCACGAGTGGGGCATGGACGAGATCGTCTATCGCCTCGTGGCGGAAAAGAAGATCCCGCCGCTGATCGTCGTCGGCGTGGACCACGCAGGCAGGAAACGTGCGCACGAGTACCTGCCCTACAAGGATTTCGTGGGCGACCCGGAAATGGAGGAGCCGGCCGGCAAGCGCTTCCCCGACTTCCTGGTGCGGGAAGTCATGCCGCTGGTGGACGGCAAGTACCGCACTCTGCGGGGGCAACCGAACACCGGCATCGGCGGGTCGTCGTACGGCGGGGTCGCGACGCTGTATGCGCTCATGGCCCGGCCAAACACGTTCGGCTACGGACTGATCGAGAGCCCGACGATGTGGATCGGGATGGGCCAGCTCGTGAGGGACACGAGCCCACTGGTTGCCATGCCGGTCAAGGTGTTCTTCGGCTTCGGCGGCAAGGAGGGCGACCCAATGATCGTCGAGAAGATGACCGGGCTGATCCGCCAGGTCGTAACCAACTTCAAGGCGGCCGGCTACGACGACTCGAGTGTCCGCTTCGTCGTCGATCCCGATGCCCTCCACACCGAGGCCGCGTGGGAGAAACGCCTGCCCGACGCGCTCACGTTCCTGTTCGGCGAGTGGAAGGAGACCCCACCGCCGTCGCGCTGAGGCGCGCCGGAAGCACTCGCCTGCTCGCGCCTACAGCCGAAGCACGTCTCCCTTGCCGGACTTCGCGGCACCCGACGCGATCGCCGACAGGAACCGCGAACGAAGCGCATCCGACATCAGCGCCTTCTTGACGGGACTGAGTCGCAGGAACCCGCCGACGATGCCGCGCATCGCCTTGTGCGACAGGCGGTCGGGTTCGTCGAACAGCTGGTTCTGCAGCGTGCCCCGCTCGAGGCACTGCAGGATGACGCGCTCGAACGTCGTCTCCGGGTGGATCACGTTGCGCTCGCGCTTGCGCATCTCGATGGCGTCGGGCTCGCAGACCAGGCTGCACACGCCGCAGCCGATGCACGCGCTCTCGTCGATCACCGGCATGAACATCCGCTTGCTGCTCGCCGCCTTCGGCTCCGGCGTGAGCGTGATCGCCGATACGTGGCACACACGCGCACACTTCTGGCAGCCGTTGCAATCCTGCATGTCCACGTGCGGCACGAGCGTCGAGGAGACGATCGCGTTCGGATAGCCGTGCTTGTTGATGCCGTCGAGGATCCCACAGCAGCAACCGCAACAGTGGCAGACGAACGAGGGCTGGTTCTGCACGTTATCCGCCGAGAAGACGAGCCTCAGGTCTTTCGAGCGCTGGACGACGTCCTTCATCTCGTCGCGCGAGATCTCCCGTGCCATGCCGTGCCGCACGAGGTACTCCGCCCCGCGACCGAAGCTGGTGCACGTCTCGAGCGGCACCTTGCAGACCTGTTCGCCCGCGTGGTGCTTCTTGTGCCGGCACGAGCACACGCCGAGCGAGAAATAGTCCGCCTCCTCGACGATGTGATCGATGCGCTCGTAGTCGAGGATTTCGACGTGGTCGCCGAGGTGCTCGAGGTGCGGCAGGGCCCGTGCGACCGACACCTGCTGCCCGTCCCTGAAGTTGGAATCGTAGAACTCGCCGCTCTCCATGTACTCGAGGAACAGCCGCGAGATCCGGCCGATGTCCGGATCCGAGTCCTTCAGGCGCATCATCGTGAACTCGAAGATGCCGATGACGAACGGCGCCGGCATGTAGTGGTAGGTGCCGCCGAGGTTGAGGTCCACCACGAGCCCCTTGTCGCTGAGCCGCGCCAGCTGCGACTCGAGTTCCGCGGGAGCGCGCCCGGTCACCCTGGCAATGCGGTCCACGGTCGAGAGCGTGAATGGCATGCTCACGACGAGTTCCGCCTCGTCAGGCGTATAGAGTTCCCGCAACACGGCACGGAACGTCTCCGTCTGCGGCGTGTGTACGGTCAGGCTGTCGATCTTCTCGCCGAGCGCCCCGAAGATGTCCTTGCCGACGATGTGACCCATATTGCTCTCTCCGTCAGCGCGGCGGATCGACCGGGACGTAGATCAGCCCGCCATCGCCGTAGGCCTGCACGTAGAACTGCGACCCGCACAGGTAGTACGTGACGCCGTTCGAGCTCAGCATCTTCGGCTCGCACGGCAGATCGGCCGTCGGGGGCCCGGAGGTGGTGGTTGTAGTCGTTGTCGTCGTAGTGGTTTCTTCAGACTCTTCCGCGACGGCGACGGCCGTACCGACCACCGCTGTGCCAATGACGACGCCCGCGACCCAGTCGTCGTCGTAATAGTCCCAGTCGCCGTGGTAGTAGCCCGGTGGTGGCGGCGGCGGGTAATAAACCGGCGGCGGAGGCGGCCTTTGACCCTGTGGAGGCCGACCACCCTCTGGCGGGCGGTTGCCCGGCGGCGGCCGGTTGTCCGACGGGGGTCGGGCGCCTTCAGGTGGGCGGGACGGCAAGGTGCTGGCCGACGGTGGACCACGATCGGGAGTAGATCCCGACCAGCCTGCGTCGCGACTCGTCGAGGGTCCAGGGCTCTTCTGTGAGAATGCACCGCCGGACGCGGGTCCCTGGCGCGAGAACCCGCCGCCACCGCGAGCGCCTCCGCCGCCGCGGCCGCCTCCCCTCGCACACGCATCGCCGATGGTAACCAGGACGAGTGTCAGCAAGGCGACGAGCATCGTCACGCCGGCGCCGTTGCGTAATCCTGATTTCATGGCCGGCCCTCCTCGTTCGCCGCCGGCGGCTGAGGAGCCGCATTCGATCGCCGCACCTGCACGGCGAAGGGCACTTTCGTCGCACCCGACGGTGGCGTGAACTCGAACGTCGTCTTCGCGAACTGCGGGCTCGTGTTCCAGTCCGCGAAACTGGCCCAGTACTGCGGTTGGCCCGGCGACTCCTTGTAGGTGATCACGACCCGCATCGGCAACGGTTGCTTGCCGTCCCGGATCCAGAACTGGAAATCGACGCTGTCCGTCCTCCCTGCGATGTGATGGGCCGGAATGCCCAGGATTTCCGTGGATTCGACCAGGTCGAGCGTCTTGACGCGTCCTGTCAACGCCTCCGGCAATCGCGTGGTCAGCAGCAGTGCGAGCGGCATTCGCATCCGCAGCTGGCGTACGAAATACACCAGCGACTCGTCCAGCGAGCCAGGCTGCGGCACCTGCGCGAACACGTTCGAATCGGCGTCGAGGACCGATATGTTGCCGCCGTCGAAGATCGCGAGGTCGCGCTTGCCGTCGCTCGCGATCTCCTCGACCCGCAGCCGGTCCGGACGCGCTAGCGACACTCGGCGCGATTCCCCGAATTCGATCTTCTGGCCCGACGGCTGCACAACGTCGTAGCCGCTCCGGAACGCGACGCTGAACGACTTCAGGCCGGCGAGATACTCCGTCATCGCCTTGAGCAGCGAGGCGGCCTCCGTCTGCGATTCGGTCATCGCGGGCGCCGCACTTGCTGCCTGCTGCGGCCCGGCGGCCGGCGCTCCTTGCTCGTCTGCGCCGTAGGCTGGCGCGGTCAGGAAGACAGTAAAGGCCAGAACGGACCAGGGAAGCCGCGAGATCCCGAAACAAGGCCATTGGGGTTTCATCGTCCATTCACCTCATGGGCGGGCCGACGGAACTCAGCCGACATCGAAGGAAAAGTTTGCACGAACTGCCGGGCGAGGCGGCATGCCAATACCGGCTGCGAGACATCGGTATGTACGTATGTCGGTGGCCGCCTTCGCTCCGCCCTGCCACGCGGCTCGATCAGGCGAGCGCCGCGTGCACTCCGACGCGCGTCAGCCGGGGGATCTTCAACGCCAGGAGTCGGTCACCACCGACGGTTTCGAGCCACGCACGTACGTCATCGGCATCCCTGGCCGGCATGCCCTCGAGAACGTCCAGAACCCGCTGTGCCATCCACAACGTGTAAGGAAGCCCTTCGCGCGTGAACGTCTCCCCTGCCATCGGAAACTGCACGGGTCCGCTCATGCGTGGCAGGTGGCCATTGGCCGCATTCTTCATGGCCCGCACCTGTTGCGCAGTGGCCTCCAGCATGGGGACCATCTCAATCAGCGCGCTGTCGAGCATCGGCCGCAGCGTCTCCGGAATCGCGTCGTCCGGCAGGAAGTCGCCCGGTGGGATGCCGGCGCCGGATGCGAGGCGCTCACTCCACGCGAGCAGGTTCGGACGCGGCAGCAGCAGCCGGCGCTTCGCCGACTCGTCGTAGCGCAGGTGCCCGCAGATCGGGCCGGCCAGCGCGAAGTCGGCAAGCGACGGACGGGTGCCGAAGACGTACGGCAGCGTCGCGAAATGACGATCGAGCGCGTCGAGCTGCTGCCCCATCCAGCGCTCGATGATCGGGATCTGTGCAGGCGTCGCGCCGAGGTCCCGATTCGACCGCTGCATGAACCACTTCAGCGTCAGGGGCAGCATTCTTTGCAGGAAAGGCGGCCATCCGGGCGCAAAGGCCTGCGAGAGTTCCTCGCGCCACTTGGGGTAGTTCTCGGGGAAACTCCAGCGCGCATGGACGGCGGCGGACAGCCAGAACTCGTCCGCCCACATCTCGAACAGGTACGCCGCGAAGCGCTGTCGCGGTGTCGTCGGCACGACCGGAGTCCCCGGGAAGCGCTCCTCGAGTCGCTCGATGATGACGCTGCTGTCCTGCAGCCACTCGCCCTCGGGCGTGATCACGATCGGCACGACGGCGTGGCCGACCCGGCGCCTGATGTCGACGTAGTACTCGCGCGCAGTTGGGATCCGCTCGTCGAACGGTATGCCCTTGAAGCGCAGGTACGGGCGGACCTTCGCGGAATACCACGACAGCTGCATCGAAAACAGGAAGTACCGGCCCGGCTCGTTCAATTTCCGCTCCTGCACAGGGTGGGCAGGGCGCGGAGCATATTCCGCTCACCGCCCGCAGGCTGTGCAGTTCGCGCCAAGTTCGCAGTCGGGCCGGACCGCGGCTTCGGCTTCCGTCAACGGGTCGAAGCCAGGCCTTTCGCCTTGTCGAATTGCTCCGCGGCTTCGGTTGGTTTGCCGAGCCTCTGCAGGACGGCGCCGAGTGCGTTGTATACGGGAGCACTCGGCTTCTGGTCGAGCGAGAGCCTGTAATAGTGCTCCGCCTCTTCCAGCTTCCCCTGCTCCACCAGGGCGGCCGCAAGGTTGTTGTAGGCAGGCGTGAATTTCGGATCGGCGTCGATCGCCTTGCGATATTCCGCCACCGCTTCATCCGCGCGGCCCTGGCGGGCGAGCACATATCCCAGGCCGTTGAGAGTCGTGGCGTTTGATTTTCCCCGCAGCGCCTGGCGGTACTGGGCCTCCGCCTCTGCGAATGCTCCCGCCTGTACGAAACTCACGGCCAGGTTCAAGTGTGCCGACGCACAGTTCGGGTCGAGTTCGAGCGCTTTCTGGTAATAGGCACGCGCCTCGTCCGCGTGGCCGAGCCGCGCCATCGTGAATCCGAGGTCGCTGTAAATTTCCGCCTTGGGCTCGATCTCGAGCGACTTCCTGAAGTGACTGGCCGCATCCTCGAGCCGACCGAGTTCCACGAGGGCGAGCGCAAGGTTGTTGTGCGCCTTGGCGTTCGCAGGATTCGCCGCCAGCGCCCGCTCGTATTCGGTCACCGCCTCCGCGGTCTGCCCTTCCTGGAACAGCGTCCACCCGAGCGCATTGTGCAATTCAGAGTCGTTCGGCGCGATTTCCAGCCCGCGCCGGAAGGCGCGCTCCGCACCCTTGTGGTCTCCCGTGTTCTCGTTGGCCATTCCTGCCCGCAGCCACGAATACGGACTGAGGAACTGCTCGCGAATGTCTGCGATGGCATCGCCGGGCAGCTTCACGAACTCCGGGATGTTCGCGGCCCGGTCCGGCGACGTGAATCGCTCGAGCAGCACCGGCGGGCTGTCGTTGCCGTTCTCGTCGATGTGCGTGAGGAACAGTTGCGTGTAAGGCCCGTTCACCTTCGAGGAGAAGACCAGCCAGCGGCTGTTCGAAGACCAGCTGTGCCACGAATTCATGCGCGCGGTGTTGTAGCGAAGACGTCTTGCGACACCGCCGCCGGCCGGCACGATGTACAGCTCGCTGTCCGGCTGCAGCAGCATGTAGCTCTTCGCCTTGCAGAAGACGATCCACTTGCCGTCCGGCGAATACTTCGGGAAGAAGTTGCTCATCCCGTCGTTCGAGGCGCCCTCAAGCAGCTGCGGCGTTCCCCCTTTCCCGTCGTTGAACGGGATACGGTAGAGGTCGTATCGGAACGGCTTCTTGTCGACGGTAAATTCCGGGACGTCCTTGTTGTCGACGATCGCGCTGTTCTTCTGCTCGAGGTGCTCCGCGCGGTAGGCCTTCGCCTTCGCGAACACGATCTCCTTGCCGTCGGGACTCCAGGCCGCATTGGTCTGCACGTACTGTGGATCGTCGGCCCCGGGCAGCGCCGCAAACGTCTTCTTCTCCCGGTCGTAGACGACGAGGATCCCTTTGATGGGGAAGAAGAGCTGCGAGATCATGAGGTCCGGCATGGCGACGAACACGGAACGATCCTTGACCGTGCTGATCACGTACCGCCCCGTCGGCGAGACCCGCGACAACAACCCGAACGTGAGTTCGCCGTCCTCACGCTTGTAGTCGTCCCACGTGATGATCTTCGCGTCGTCGAGCACCATGTGCTTCGACACCGGCAGGATGCCGTAGGCGCCCTTGTCGCTGCCGTAGTCGACGTCGAGCCCGAGCGTGCTGCCGTTGTCGGCGAACGAGTGGCAGTTCCCGCACACGGGCAGGTTCTGCAGCACGATCGGCGGGCCAGCCTCCTGGTCGATGGTGCCGTAGCGCCAGCGGATGCGGGACGGATCCTGCACGGCCTTCAGGAACGGCAGCGGAACTTCGCGATAGAAGAGCGAATCGCCGACCTCGTCCTTCGACGTTCGAATGTGAACGCGGGCCGATGACGGCGCTTGATTCGCCCCGCCGATGCCCGTGACGGTCACCTCCGCGTCGCGCTCCAGGCTGCGCCGCTTGATCTGCTTCCAGTCATCCTCGGAAGGCCGCCAGCGAGGCGCGTCGACCGACGCCTGCAGCACCTCGCGGCCGGCGGCGTCGCGCACAACGACGTCCCAGCGACGGACGTCCTGTGCAGTGTCCTCCCACAGGAACGTCGGAGCGACACTCTCCGGAGGGAACAGTGTCCCTTCCTGCGGATAGGTAATATGCGGTCCCGCCGCGGCTGCATCGGCAGCGGCGGCGCGAGCTACGCCCGTAGCCAGGGCAACGGCGACAAGGATCGCGGCCATGGCCGAGTGACGCATTCGCGACATCTCCAGTGCCTAGGCCGCTGTCGCCGCGAGCGGAAGCATCGCGACGGCTTCCGTTTCACAGAGCAACTCGGGCCGGCACAGCGGGGCCTCGACGATCGGGCACGGGAAATTCTCGAAGCCACGCGCGCGATAGATCGAACGCAGAACCGGCGCATCGCCCGGGTTCTTCAGGTAAGTGACGCCGGAGACCAGGTTCTCGAAAGAAGCCCCCTGCTGTGCAAGAAGCGACTCAATGTTGTCCAGCATGCGGGCAGCCTGGGCCTCGAAGTCGCCCACGTGTACGCTCCGGCCCGCTTCGTCGATGCTCGCCGTTCCAGAGATGTAGAGCGCCGTCTTGTTCGCCTCGGCGACCCTCAGGCCGCGCGAGAAATCCGCGCCGTAGCTCCACGCCTCGTTGAGCGTCGGCGTGGACATGCGAGTGACGTCGAGCGCACGGGGGGACTGGATGGCCAGCAGGCTCAGGGAGAGATCGTGCGCGTCCGGGAACGGTATGCCTTGTACTCCGGTGCTGGCGGGGCGCAGCTCGATGCCGCGACTGCGGAAGAACTCTCGTCGGGCGCCGTTCAAGGCACCGTAGTCGCGGTCGATGTCGCGAAGGTGGATCCAGGTACGGACGACGTCGTCGAAGCCCATGCCAGTCTGCTGGAGCAGGCGCTCCGCGGCGCAGAACATGTTCCAGGTCTGTTCGTAGGCGTCGCTTCCGGCGCCGTAGACGTTCGTCGTGTGTAGCGACAGTTGTTCGCCGAGGCGAACCAGCCGCGCACCGGATCGGGCACAGCCCTTGCAGTCGCACGATGGGACTGCCCGGACGTCACGCACTGACCATGGATCGCGATGGCGAGGGACTACGGCCGATACGGAGAGCTCGAAGCTCGCGTCTTGTCCGATGGGGGCCTGTTGTATGAACGCAGGCAATGGCGCTTGCGGGTTCTGGCCAAGCTCAGCGAGGACCCGCGTGCGGACGTCGAGTATCCGCGGAAGCTCTTGGCGGATGTCGCGCAGGAAGATCGTCTCGCTGGTGAGATCGCGGAAAGAGGCCTGATGATCGGCCAGCAGTTGCGCCAGCGCGCGGTAGGCCGCCTCCGCCCCGTGCGCCAAGTCAGGCGACGAATCGCCCGGTCGACAGAGGATCGCGAGCTCGACCGCGTGTGCCCCGGCAAACCGGCGGAGGACGGTCGAGCTCGCAGCCGATCGCAGGACGTCACGCCCCAGGCGACGTTCCGGTTGCACGCCGAGTGCCCATCCTCCCCCGGGACCGTCCCATCAACACGTCGGGAACAGAGCCGGGTCCGGCACTACCACGACGCTCGGGCCGACCTGAGGGTTGGGCGTCTTGATGAGCTTGTTGTCGCTCTGGCAATTACCCGTTCCCGCGGTCAGGCCAAAGTACGACCCGTCGATGTAAAGGACATCGGACGCAAGGTCGCCGAACGGCGGGGGCGGATTCGCTGTCGTGTGATTCCCCGCAAACTTGTTCGCGACCACGTGGACGGAGTCCACGGCGGTATTCGCCAATTCCGGCCGACCCGTCCCTATAACGATGTCGATGAGCCCGGCCTCGCACGTCGGCACGGCAACGCACCAGTCGATCATGGCGACACCGACGAAATCGTTCTTCTCGACGCGGTTCTGCATCACCTGGACGTTGTCGACGCCCAGGATCAGCATTCCGAGCCCAGGTGGCAGAAGCGCGACCTCTCCGCCCTCCTCCGCTTCGTTTGGCGCATTGTTGTCGTGCACGTAGTTGTTCACGACGCGCCAGTTGCCGTAGTCGTAGGTCGGCCACTCGCTCTTCGGCAACCCCGCCGCGGAGGGATGGTACAGGCCGATTCCGACGGTGTTGTGGTGGACGTTGTTGTTCTCGATCGCAAGGTCCTTCGAGAGCGTCAC
>JBBIVG010000041.1:0-16151 GCA_037439865.1 Nevskiaceae bacterium | reverse complement strand
GCGCGTGCACGCCCGTGCACACGCCGCAGATGCGCTGGACGAACGCCCACGCGTCACGCGGGTCGCGACCGCGGAGGATGACCTCCAGGCCGCGCCACATCGTGCCCGTGGACACCGCGTTGCGGATCACGTTCTGCTGGTCGACGTTGACCTCGATGCGGAGGTGGCCTTCGATGCGCGTGATCGGGTCGACGACGACACGCTTGCCCGAGTTGTCGAGCTGAAAGCCGTTGGGGGTTGTAACGCTCATTTTTCAGTCTCCACTCGGTCAGACCGCACTCTTCTCGGACTCGCGGCTCGGCGAATTCGGCTTCACCTTGGCCTGGCGCAGGGCCGTGAGGCCCGCGTGTGCCGCGATGCCGACGCCGACGATCGCCGCCGCCGTCGCGCCCACCTTGTCCGCGGTCGCCCCGATGCCGATCTGCGGGAAGGTCTTGAGCCTCTCGTAGAAGGGGCCGTTGTCCCAGAAGTCCGGCTCGGAGCAGCCGATGCAGCCGTGGCCCGATCCGATCGGGAAGGACACCGCTTCGTTCCACCGCACGGTCGAGCAGGCGTTGTACGTCGTGGGTCCCCGGCACCCGACCTTGTACAGGCAGTAACCCATGCGGGCGCCGGCGTCGTCGAACGTCTCGGCGAACTGGCCGGCGTCGAAGTGGCCCCGGCGGTAGCACTTGTCGTGTACGCGCTGGCTGTAGAACATCAGCGGGCGGCCCTGGCGGTCGAGCGCCGGCAACTGGCCGAACGTCAGGTAGAAGGTGATGACGCCCGTCATCACTTCCGCGATCGGCGGGCAGCCCGGCACCTTGATGATCGGCTTGTTCGTGATCACCTTGTGGATCGGCGTCGCCTGCGTCGGGTTCGGCTTCGCGGCCTGCACGCAGCCCCAGGAGGCGCACGAGCCCCAGGCGATGATCGCGGCGGAATCCGCGGCGACTTCCTTCAGGCGGTCCACGAACGGCCGGCCACCCGGGATGCAGAAATTGCCGCCGTCGCCGAGGGGCGGATTGCCCTCGACCGCCAGGATGAACTGGCCCTTGTAGTCGCGGCGGATGTCCTCGATGCACTGCTCGGCCTGGTGGCCCGCCGCGGCCATGATCGTGTCGTCGTAGTCGAGCGAGATCATCGACAGGATGACGTCCTTCGCGAGCGGGTGCGCCGAGCGGATGAAGCTCTCCGTGCAGCACGTGCATTCGAGGCCGTGCATCCAGATCACCGGCACGCGCGGCTTGGTCTCGAGCGCGTGCGCGATGCGCGGCGCGAAGGAGGGTGCCAGTCCGAGCGACGCGGCGCTCAGCGAGCAGAATTTCATGAAACTGCGCCGGGAGATGCCCTGGCGACGGATCAACTCATAGAAAGTCTCGGTACGACGCATGTCGTGCTCCCAGTGCTTGGTTGTGTTGTCAGTGCAGCCGCGGGGACTCGTGTCCGCGGCCGACGCTGGCAGCTGCCCCGGGTTGCGCGCCACGTGACGACACGCCGCCCGGCCTCGAAACGACACGCGGATGCTCCTGCTGGAGCGCCCGAAGGATCAATCGTAGATCTACTTAGATTTCTTGGAATTTCAGCGTGATGCGGCGCAACAAGCGGGCGCCGCCGGCACGCGCGGGCTCAGCCGAACGGGACCTCGACGTCCCACACGTCTTCGGGCAGCGGGAGGCCTTCGAGCAGCCCCGATCCCGGCAGGGGCGAGGCACCGTCCGCCCCCAGTCGCTGCACCACGTATTCGAGCTGTCGTACGTGCTGCGCGACGTGCCAGGTCGTCCGCTCGAGCGCCACGTCGAACGCCTGGAGCCCGTAGTACGTGTCGAGCGCGGCCGGCGGCGAACGGCCGTTCGCCGCCCACCATTGCCCGAAGCTCCGTGCAACGCGTTCGATGGCCTGCGCGGCGTCGGTCGCGGTCGTTATGCCCGCCGGCGGCTTGCGGTTGAAGTGCTCGAATGTCAGCGCGCCCCCGGCCGCCGCGTCGAGCAGCGCGACGACGACCTGGGCGACGTGGTAGGCCAGGTCGAGGTACGTGCGCTTGCGGCCGGGCAACGAGGTCGTGAGCGCGTCGTCGGGAATGCGCCGGGTGAGCGCGGCGGCGGCGTCGAGGAGGCGCGGCAGGCGGTCCGCCAGGACTGCGGCCGGCAGGCGCATCCGCTCGAGCCGGACGCCGACGAATCGCGCCACCTCGTCGAGGTCCTGCCCGAGCACGAAGGACCCGTTGCGCACGACGGCCGGTACGGAGCGGATCCCGAGCGCCGCGAGTGACTCGAGCGCGCCCGGTGATTCGCGCACGTTCACGGACACGAATTCGATGCCTCGCGAGCGCAGGAATTCCTTAGTCCTGAGGCAGCTGGTGCATCCCGGCTGCCAGTAGACCGTGTACGCGGCCGCCACGCTGCCCTCCCGTGCCGCGCTCAGCGGAAGATGCCGCGCTCGAGGATCGTGCCCTGGCCGATCGGGCGCCCGACCGTGAGCCAGATGCTCCAGGCATCCGTGGAAGTGGCGCCCATGCCGAGCGTCAGGGGTCCGACCGGCGTGCGGCCCGTGAGGTACACGGAGCCGCCGTAGATCGGCTTCAGGATCGGATCGAGCGCGTCGACCGGCGGCAGCTGGCCGTTCTTCAGTTTCTGGATGTTCTCCAGCGACAGGTTCGACGACCAGTTGGCGATTTCGCCCGACTCGAGCTGCACGCCCAGGTAGATCGCCTCGCCGCGCAGCGTCTGCAGATCGGCGAGCTTCCAGAGGTAGCTGCCGCTCACGGTCCAGTACTCGGGCGCGCGGTACTCGGAGAGCTGCAGCCCGGGGAAACTGCCGGGACCGCCGATCGTGAAGAACCGGTCGATGGGCAGTTCGCTGCCGAGGTTCGAGCCCCCGGCCGCAGCGATCCAGATCACGTCGCCGCGGACGGGCAGCGCGACCCGGATGCCCGCCTCGATCGTCTGCCAGTCGCGATCGCCGCCGAACGCTGTGTTCGCGTCGTAGTACTCGACCGCGGCTGCGACCCCCCGCGTGGGCGCGAAGGCCGCGTCGCGGGTGTCGTAGATGAGCCCGCCGACGATCCCGGCGTCGGCCGTGTGCAGCTCGGGGAAGATCTGCGGTCCCGTGTCGAGGTTCACGCGTCGGTCCGCGTAGAGGTAGCCGGCACGCAGCTGCGCCGTGTGACCGACATTCATGCCCAGGTCGAACTGGCCGCCCAGGTCGTTGAACTCGTAGTTCGCCAGGCGGTTGCCCTGGTAGTAGATGTACTCCCAGGTCTGCGTGAGGAAACCCTTGGGCTCGACGAACCACCGCTGCGCGACGTCGAGCGGCTGGTAGAGGCTCGAGGCCAGGAGGTTGTTGTATCCGAGCTGGATCTCGTTGCGCCACTGCAGGCCGAGCGCGTTCATCCAGCGCCGCTCCTGCTTGGCGTAGATGAGGAAGCCGTTGTCGCCGCCTTCCGAGGCGTAGAGGCCCAGGTCGAACTTGAGGAAATTGGGGCCCCAGCTCTTTTCCTTAGGCAGCCACTGGAGCGTCGGCTTCGACGGGTCGCCCTCGAGCTTGTAGCCCACCGTGTCGAGGTCCTCGACGGCGGCCATCGCGCGCGCCTGCTCGCTGATGCGTTCGTTGTCCACCTTGTCGCCCGCACGGATGTTCGTCAGGGTATCGAGGTAGGCAGGATTGACCCACTGCAGCCCCTGGATCTGGACGTCGGCCAGTTGCGCGTCGATGCGCTGGCTCGAGGTGACGCGCTGTCGCCACGCCGTGTATTCCGGCGCCGGGACCGAGTACTGCTTCAGCTGGTCCGCGACCGCGAGTGCCGCCTTCTCGCCGAGCGGGATCGTCTCCGGCACGCGCGTGAAGTCCCCCGCACCGATGTCGCCCACCTGCACGTCCACGCGCACGTCGCCGGGCTTGAGCGTTTGCAGCTGCAGCTCGACGTTGGCCTCGAGCATCACGTCCATCGCGCGCCCGGCGAGCTGCACCGCGGTCTGCAGCTTGTCCGGCGTCGTCGGCTGCTTGACCAGGTTGACCGCGATCACGACGTCCGCGCACAGGTTGCGGGCGACGTCGATCGGCAGGTTTCGCACCATGCCGCCGTCGTTCAGGATGTAGTTCTGCAGGTGCACCGGGGCGAAGGCTCCCGGGATCGCCATGCTCGCGCGCATCGCCGTGGCGAGGTCGCCGCGGTCGAGCACCACCATCTGGCCGGTGACCATGTCGGTTGCGACCGCGCGATACGGGATCGGCAGCTGGTCGAAGTTGTCGACGCCGCGCGCCCTGGCGACGTAGCTCCTCAGCAGGTTGTCGATGCCGGCGGTGTTGACGAGACCGCCGGGCATGATGACCTCGCCGTTCTTGAGTCCCATGTCCACGTTGTTGCTGTAGGTGACGCCG
The DNA here is from genome assembly GCA_037439865.1 of Nevskiaceae bacterium. Lineage (GTDB taxonomy): Bacteria > Pseudomonadota > Gammaproteobacteria > Steroidobacterales > Steroidobacteraceae > RPQJ01. The sequence continues at coordinate 11,792 of JBBIVG010000041.1, read as the reverse complement.
GCGCGCTTCTGCTCGATCGGCTCGTTCTCGCGCAGGCCCACGCCGCCCACGACCTTCGGCCAGTCGATGCCGAGCAGGAAGGTCTCGAGGTCCTTGGCGGAGATGCCGGAGGCGTAGCCGCCCGCGACCAGCGCGCCCATGCTCGTACCGGCGATGCAGTCGATGGGCACGTGCAGTTGCTCGAGCACCTTGAGCACGCCGACGTGCGCGCCGCCCTTGGCGCCACCGCCGGCGAGGACGAGGCCGATGCGTGGCCGGCGCGGCGCCGTGGATGCGGACGGTGCCTGCTCGACCGGGACGGCCTGGCTGCTGAATGCGCCCGGCGCGACGGTCGCCGTCTCGGTCGCAGCGGCACCGGCGCAGGCGGCGAGCAGGGCCGTGCCGAGCGCCAGCGCGGCGCCCCTTCGGAAGCGGTGGTGGAAGAAGCGCCGCATGTCAGTCTCCACTGAGGCGCCGGCGCTGCCGGCCCGCGTCGTCGAAATTGTCCGGATCGAGCCAGGCCAGGAACCGGGTCTCGAGCGTCGGCCACTCGCCGTCGATGACCGAATACCACGCAGTGTCGCGGTTCCGACCCTTGTACACCACTGCCTGGCGGAAGACGCCCTCGAACGTGAAGCCGAGGCGCTCGGCCGCGCGCCGCGACGCCGAGTTGAGCGCGTCGCACTTCCACTCGTAGCGGCGGTAACCGAGTTCGAAGGCGTGCTTCATCATGAGGTACATGGCCTCGGTCGCCGTGCGGCTCTTCTGCAGCAGCGGCGAGAACGCCAGGTGACCCACCTCGATCACGCCGTGGGTCGTGTCGATGCGCAGGTAGGAGGCGAGGCCCGTCGCCTGGCCCCGTGCTTCGTCCACGATGGCGAAGAAGAGCGGGTCGAGCGAGTCCTCGCGCGCCTCGAGCCACGCGGTGAATTCCCCGAGCGTGCCGAACGGGCCGCTGAAGAGATACGTCCACATGCGGCCTGCGCGGTCGAGCGAGTTCGCGGCGTGCAGCTGCGCTGCGTGCCGCCCGCTGTCGAGCGGCTCGAGACGGCAGTAGCGGCCCTGCAGGACGGTGCGCTGCGGCCGCGGGGGCGGCTGCCAGTCGATCACGGGCGTACCGATCGGTTGCCCAAGCTCGTTCATGTGCGTCTCCGTCTGTGTCATGGCGTCAGCTCGCAACGGCGGTGTCCGCAAACTGCAACGCCGCGAGGCGGCCGTAGAGCCCGCTCGTGCGCACGAGCTCGCCGTGCGTCCCCTGGGCGACGATGCGGCCGTGGTCCATCACCACGATGCGGTCGGCCTCGAGCACCGTGGCGAGGCGGTGCGCGATGACGATCGTCGTGCGGCCGTGCATGAGCCGCTCGAGCGCGGCCTGCACCAGTCGCTCGCTCTCCGCGTCCAGCGCGCTGGTGGCTTCGTCGAGCAGGAGGATGGGCGGGTCGCGCAGGATCGCCCTCGCGATGGCGATGCGCTGTCGCTGGCCGCCCGAGAGTCGCGTGCCGCGCTCGCCGAGGAACGTGTCGTAGCCCTCCGGCAGCCGGCGGATGAACTCGTCGGCGGCGGCGGCGCGGGCGGCCGCCTCGACCTGCTCATCGCTTGCCCCGGGGCGGCCGTAACGGATGTTCTCGCGCGCGCTGGTCGCGAACAGCACGGTGTCCTGCGGCACCAGTCCGATGCGCTGCCGCACCTGCGCCGGATCCGCCGCGGCGACGTCCACGCCGTCGATGAGGATGCGTCCCTGGGCCGGGTCGTAGAAGCGCAGCAGGAGCTGGAACGTCGTGGTCTTGCCGGCGCCGGAAGGGCCGACGAACGCGACCGTCTCGCCGGGGCGGATGGCGAGCTCGAAGTCCGCGAGCGCCGCAGTCTCGGGCCGCGAAGGGTAATGGAACGTCACGCGCTCGAAGCGGATCTCGCCGCGGCCCGGGATGGGCAGGGCCACGGGCCGCTCGGGCGCGACGATGGCCGGCGTCGCCCGCTCGAGCTCGATCAGCCGCTCCATGGCACCCGATGCACGCTGCACCTCGCCCCACATCTCGCTCAACGACGCCGCGGCCACGGCGACGTACACGGCGTACAGCAGGAACTGGCCGAGCTGGCCACCCGTCATCTCGCCGCGCACGACCGCATGCGCGCCCATCCACAGCACGAAGGTGATCGCGCCGAATACCAGCATCGTCGCGATCGCGGTCAGCGTGGAGCGGGTCTTCGTGCGGCGCACCGCGGCCGCGAACGAGTCCTCGACGGCCGCGCCGAAACGCCGGGCGTTCACGTCCTCGAGCGTGAATGCCTGCACGGTCTGGATCGCGTTCAGCGTCTCGTCGGCGATGCCGCTCGTGTCCGCGATCCTGTCCTGCGATGCCCGCGACAGCTTGCGCACGCGGCGCCCGAGGACGATGAGCGGGACGATGACGACCGGCACGAGCACGACGATCATCGCCGTGAGCTTGACGCTGGTGATGGCGAGCATCACCAGGCTGCCGGCGAGCGAGATCGCCGAGCGCAGAGTGATCGAGAGGTTCACGCCGGCGATGGACTGTACGAGGGTCGTGTCCGCCGTCAGCCGCGACAGCACCTCGCCGATGCGCGTCACCTCGAAGAAGCTCGGGTCCATGCGGATCACGCGGGAGTACACGGCCTCGCGCAGGTCGGCGACTACCCGCTCGCCGAGCCAGGTCACGAGGTAGAAGCGCAGCGCGGCGAACACGCCGAACACGCCGGCCGCGGCCATGAACGCGACGAAGTATCGATTGATGGTGTCCGTGCTGCGCGAGGCGAGCCCCTGGTCGATCAGGTGACGGAGCGCGATCGGCAGCGCCAGCATGGCCGCGGCGGCGACGACAAGCGCGGCGAAAGCCAGGACCAGCGTGCCACGGTAGGGTTCGAGATAGGGCAGAAGGGCCCGCAGGGGCTTGAGCGAGCGGCTTCTCGGGCGGTCGGGCGTCGCAGCGTCGGGCATGTGGGGCTCGGGAGATGCCCGCGCACTTTAGCGCAGGGTCGGGGGTCGCTGTTGGCTGGAAGGGACAGGCCGCAGCACTGGCGTCCGGGGCGCCAGCCTGAGAGCATGGCCGGCCTCTCCATGGGGTGCAGGACATGGCATCGATCCAGGCGAACGGCATCACGCTCGAGTACGAGTCGCTGGGCGACCCGGCGCACCCCACGGTGCTGCTCGTCATGGGCCTCGGCATGCAGATGATCGCGTGGCCGGACCCGCTGTGCGAGCGGCTGGTGCGCGACGGGTTCCGCGTGCTGCGGTTCGACAATCGCGATTGCGGCCTGTCGCAGAAGTTCGACGAGTACGGCAAGCCGAAGATGGGCCGCGCCGTGCTGCGGGCCCTCCTCGGCCTGCCGGTGCGCTCGCCCTACGGCCTCGAGGACATGGCGCGCGACACCGTCGGCCTGCTCGACGCGCTCCAGGTCCCTGCGGCGCACGTCGTCGGCGCCTCGATGGGCGGGATGATCGGCCAGCTGGTGGCGGCCCTGTACCCGGAGCGGGTGCTGTCCTTCACCTCGATCATGTCCACGACGGGCGCCCGCCACCTCCGCCAGCCCTCGGCTGGCGTGCGGCGCGAGCTCCTGCGCCGACCAAAGGACCCTTCCGACAAGGAGGCGGTCGTCGCGCACTACGAGCATCTGTTCGCCGTCATCGGCAGCCCGGGGTACCCGACGCCTCCCGACGAGCTCCGTGCCCGCATGCGGCGCTCGGTCGAACGTGGCTATCACCCGGTCGGCGTCATGCGCCAGCTGGTCGCGGTCCTCGCGAACGGCGACCGCAGCGAGCTCCTGGCGCGGATCCGCTGCCCGACGCTAGTGATCCATGGCAAGGCGGACCCGCTCGTACCCTACGAGGGCGGCGTGGACACGGCCTACAAGGTCCGGGACGCGAGGCTCGCGCTGCTCGACGGGTTCGGGCACGACTTCCCGCCCCAGCTCTTCGAGCGTTTCGCCGCGATGATCGTGGACCACGCCCGGAGCGCCTCCCCCCCATTGCCCCCTCCCCAGGACGCTGCGACCGCCTGACGGGCTGGGCTAAAGTTGGAAATCAGCCCGCACTTGCATCGCGGGCGCGGATCACCAGGAGACCGACATGCGCGACTACCGCAGGTTCTACATCGACGGCCAGTGGGTCGACCCCGCCCAGCCGCACACTCTCGACGTCGTCAACCCCGCCACCGAGGGCGTCGCGGGCGTGATCTCGCTCGGTACCCGGGCGGACGTGGATCGCGCGGTCGCGGCGGCCCAGCGCGCGTTCGGGTCGTTCTCTCAGACGAGCCGCGAGGAGCGAATGGCGCTGCTCGGGCGGGTCGTGGAGGTCTACAAGAGCCGCATGGCCGACATGGCGAGCGCCATCTCCGAGGAGATGGGCGCGCCGATGGCCACGATCGCGCTGCCCCTGCAGGCACCGGCCGGCCTCGGCCACTTCATGGTCGCGCTTGGCGTGCTCAAGGATTTCGAGTTCGAGAAGATGCAGGGCACCACCGGAGTCGTGCGCGAGCCGGTTGGCGTGTGCGGTCTCATCACGCCGTGGAACTGGCCGGCGAACCAGATCGCCTGCAAGGTCGCGCCGGCGCTCGCGTGCGGCTGCACGATGGTGCTGAAGCCTTCCGAGATCGCGCCGCTCTCGGGCCACGTGATGGCCGAGATCCTGCACGAGGCGGGCGTACCGGCCGGCGTGTTCAACCTCGTCGATGGCGATGGCCCCACCGTGGGCGCCGCGCTCTCGTCGCACCCGGGCGTCGACATGGTCTCGTTCACGGGCTCGACGCGCGCCGGCATCCTCGTGGACAAGGCTGCGGCGGACACCGTCAAGAAGGTCTCGCTCGAGCTCGGCGGCAAGTCGCCGAACATCATCCTCGAGGGTGCGCCGCTCGAGCAGGCCGTTGGCCACGGCGTGCTCGTCATGATGAACAACACCGGGCAGAGCTGTAACGCGCCCTCGCGCATGCTCGTCCCGCGGCGCCACCTCGCCACGGTCGAGGCGATCGCTGCGGCCGTGGCCGCGACGGTGGTCACGGGGGACCCGGCGGACGAGAAGACGGGCATGGGACCGCAGGCGAGCGAGGCGCAGTGGCGCAAGGTGCAGGGCCTGATCGAGCAGGGCATCAAGGAAGGCGCGAAGCTCGTTTGCGGCGGCCGCGGGCGGCCCGAAGGCCTCACGCGCGGCTATTACACGAAGCCCACGGTCTTCAGCAACGTGACGAACGACATGGTCATCGCGCGCGAGGAGATCTTCGGGCCCGTGCTCTGCATCCTGCCGTACGACACGGAGGAGGAGGCGATCCGGATCGCCAACGACACGCCGTACGGGCTGTCGAGCTACGTTTTCGGCGACACGCACGAGCACGCGATGCGGGTTGGCCGGCGCCTCCGCGCCGGTAACGTGCACATCAACGGCGCGAGCCTCGACGTATGCGGCTCCTTCGGCGGCTACAAGCAGTCGGGCCTCGGGCGCGAATGGGGCCACTTCGGCTTCGAGGAGTTCCTCGAGACCAAGTCGGTCTTCGGCGCGGACGCGAGCGCGAAGGCCGGCGGCGCGCTGTTCTGATCCCGGCCCGGCCGAGGAGTGCCCGACGTGAACGACTACCGATCCCCCTGGATGGACGACGAGCTCGAGCTGTTCCGCGACGCGGCGAAGCGCTTCGTCGAGGCCGAGATCGTGCCGCACGACGCGCGCTGGCGCGAGCAGCACCACGTGGACCGCGAGATCTGGGACAAGGCGGGCGAGGTCGGCCTCCTCTGCACGGACATCCCGGCCGAATACGGCGGTGTCGGCGGCGACGCGCGCCACGAAGCCGTCGTCGCCGAGGAGATGGGCCGGCACGGCATCTCGAGCTTCGGCCACGTGGTGCACAGCATCCTCGCGCACTACGTGCTCAATCATGGTACCGAAGAGCAGAAGCAGCGCTGGCTGCCGCGCATGGCCTCGGGCGAGCTGGTCGGTGCGATCGCCATGACGGAGCCGGGCGCCGGCTCGGACCTGCAGGCCGTGCGCTGCCGTGCGCTCCGAGACGGCGATCACTACGTCGTGAACGGCTCGAAGACGTTCATCTCGAACGGACTGCACGCCGGCCTCGTCGGCGTGGTGGCGCGGACCGATCCGGAAAAGGGCTCGAAAGGCATCTCGATCATCATGGTCGAGACGAAGGACCAGCCCGGCTACCGCGTGGGCCGCGTGCTCGACAAGATCGGGCAGAACGGCTGGGACACCGCGGAGATGTTCTTCGACGACTGCCGCGTGCCCGTTGACTGCCTGCTCGGGCCGGTGGAAGGCCAGGGCTTCATCCAGCTGATGAAGGACCTGCCCTACGAGCGGGCCCTGCTCGCGCTCGGCGGCGTCGCCGCGATGGAATACGCGCTCGAGCTCACGACGGAATACACGCGCTCGCGCAAGCTCTTCGGCCAGGCGCTGCTCGAGATGCAGAACACGCGCTTCAAGCTCGCGGAGGTCAAGACGCAGGTGCACGTCGCGCGGGTGCTCATCGACGACTGCATCGCGAAGCTCCGCGACGGCACGCTCGACACGGTCACGGCGTCGATGGCCAAGCTCTGGATCACCGAGGCGCAGTGCCGTGTGATGGACGAGTGCCTGCAGCTCTTCGGCGGCTACGGCTACACCCGGGAGTACCCGATCTCGCTCCTGTACGTGGATTCGCGGGTGCAGCGCATCTACGGCGGCGCGAGCGAGATCATGAAGGAAATCGTCGCGCGATCGCTCTGAGCCGGGGAATTCGCATGGGTCCGCTCCAGGGAATCCGGATCGTCGAGCTGGCCGGTATCGGCCCCGGCCCGTTCTGCGGCATGCTGCTCGCGGACCTCGGCGCCGACGTGGTGCTCGTGGATCGCAAGGGCGGCTCACTCCCGTTCAATGCGCAGCCGAGGTCCGACCTCACGCGGCGCGGCAAGCGCTCGATCGCCGTGGACCTCAAGAAGCCGGGCGCGGCCGAGGTCGTGCTGCGGCTGATCGAGAAGGCGGACGGTCTGATCGAGGGATTCCGGCCCGGTGTCATGGAACGCCTGGGGCTCGGCCCCGAGGTGTGCCTCGCGCGCAATCCGCGCCTCGTCTACGGGCGACTCACGGGTTGGGGACAGACCGGGCCGCTCGCGCAGTCGGCGGGGCACGACATCAACTACGTGGCGCTCAGCGGCATCCTCTATCACGGCAGTCATCGCGACACGGCGCCGTCCGTGCCTCCCACGGTCGTCGGCGACATCGGCGGCGGGTCGATGTTCATGGCGGTGGGGCTGCTGAGCGGCATCCTGAGCGCGCGCACGACGGGCACGGGACAGGTGATCGACACGGCGATCACCGACAGCTGCGCGCTCATGAGCACGCTGGTGCAGGGACTGCGCACTCAGCGGCTCTGGGCGGATGAGCGCCAGGGCAACGCACTCGACGGCGGTGCGCACTGGTACGACACCTACGAGTGCGCCGATGGCCAGTGGATCTCGCTCGGGGCGCTCGAGCCGCAGTTCTACCAGCTGCTGATCCAGAAGTGCGGCCTGTCGGGGCAGGGCCTCGAGACGGCGCAGTTCGATCTCAAGCGCTGGCCGGAACTCAAGCAGCGGTTCGCGGACCTCTTCCGTACGAAAACGCGCGCCGAATGGTGTGCGCTGCTCGAGGGCACGGATGTCTGCTTCGCCCCGGTGCTCAGCTTCGCCGAGGCGCAGGAGCATCCGCACAATCGCGCGCGCGGCGCCTACGTCGAGTTGGACGGGATCCGCCAGCCCGCGCCTGCGCCGAAGTTCAGCACGACGCCGGCGCAGGTGCGCTCGCCGCCAGCTGCACTTGGGGCCCACGCGCGGGAGCTGCTCGAACTCGCGGGCTTCGGCGCAGCCGAGATCGACGCGCTCAGGGCGTCCGGGATCGTGTAGCTACGGGGACCTCCGGCGGAAGTACCGCGAACTCGCCCTCGAACTCGCCGACTTCGGCGCCCTGGCATTCCAGCCGCGCGCCGATGTGCACGCGGGCGAACCGGCCTTTCTGCAGTGTTGCGCGGAGCCGGGCCCACGACTCGGTGTCGGGCGCGGCTGCGGCTGCCGTGAAACCGGCGAGGATCGGCCGCTCGTAGCTCATCGTGTTGCGGCGGATGACGATGCGGCCGGGCAGATTCTCGTGCGTCATTCGCACGTACAACGCCGCCCAGGCCGCCAGGATCGCGAGCGCAGAGGCGCTGCCGCCGAAGACCGTGTCCCGATGATTGATGTTCGGCGCGATCGGCGCGTACAGCAGTACCCCTTCTGGCGTCGCGGCACGGACCTCGACGGCCATCGCCGCCGAGAGCGGGATGCGGTCGCGCAGGTACGCCTCGAGTTCCTTAGCGTTCATCGGTGCTTGCGGCCGGGCGGGCGCACAAGCGTAGAATCGGCTGCGCGGGGCCGCAAGGCGCCCCGTCCTGAATGCAAGCGTGGTCCGGAGGGGGCGTCATGACGGATTCGATTCTGAGTGCGGTCGAGCAGCATCCTTTCACCCAGGGTCTCACGCCCGATCACTGCGCAACGCTCGCGAGCCTCGCGCGCCGGACGAGCTTCGGCAAGGACGAGATCATCTTCCAGGAAGGCGACCCGAAGCACGAGTTCTTCCTGCTGCTGACCGGCCGCGTTGCGCTCGAGATGGTGGTGCAGGGCAAGACGTTCCGCGTGCACACGCTCGAGGCGGGCGACGAACTGGGCTGGTCGGCGGTCCTGATGGGCGGCGGCAAGCGGTTCCAGGCGCGGGCGCTCGAACCGGTCGAAGCCCTCGCGTTCGACGGCCACAAGCTGCTCGACACCTGCCGCACCGACAACTCCTTCGGCTACAAGATCATGCACCGGCTGCTCGGCGTCGTGTCCGAGCGCCTGCAGGCCGCGCGCCTGCAGGTCCTGGACATGTACTCGCCGATTGCGAAGCGGGCCGGCGCTTAGGCGACCGGCGTGCTGCCCCGATGCCTGTACTGCACCAGATGCAGGCGTCCGGGAACTGCTACAAGGTGCGCCTGGCCGCGCGCCAGCTCGGCGTCTCGCTCACGCCGAAGGACTACGGGCTGCACGACGGGTCCACGCGGACCACGGAATTCCTGGCGAAGAATCCCAACGGCCGTGTGCCCCTGCTCGAGCTCGACGACGGGCGCTTCCTGCCCGAGTCGGGCGCCATCCTGTGGTACCTGGCCGAGGGCACGCCGCTGGTACCCGACGATCGCTGGTCGCGCGCCGAGGTCCTGCAGTGGATGTTCTTCGAGCAGTACAGCCACGAACCCTACGTCGCGGTCGCCCGCTTCTGGATCGCGTTCGCGCCGCGGGCCGAATTCGAGAAGAAGCAGCACCTCGTGCCGGAGTGGCACGCGAAGGGCAATGCCGCGCTCGGCGTGATGGAGACGCACCTCGCGCGGTACGACTGGTTCGCCGGCGGGCGCTATTCCATCGCGGACATCGCGCTCTACGGTTACACGCATTGCGCGGCGGACGGGGGTTTCGACCTGGGTGCATACCCGGCCGTCCAGGCGTGGCTCGATCGTGTCCGGAACGTCCCCGGACACGTACCGCTCCAGTACCGGTGGTAAGGCGGGCTGCTGCCGCCTCGCTCAGAGGCGCGCCAGCAGCCAGCCCGGGAACAGGGCGAGCAGCAGCGCGGGCACGACGCACAGCACGCTCGCGATCAGCGCGAAGCGGCGCTCGCGCCCGCGGGACGCGGCCGGGTCGGTCGCGCCCATGAACATGTACTGGATCACCCGCAGGTAGAAGTAGATGCCGAGGTAGCTCGCCACGAGGCCCATCACGGCATACGCCGTGTAACCGGCGGCGATGACGTTGCGGAAGATCAGGAACTTTGCGACGAAGCCGGGCAGGGGCGGCAGGCCCGCGAGCGACAGCATCGCGACCGCGATCATGATCGCGGCGAAGGGCTTGCGCTGGTAGAGGCCCTTGAGAGCGTCGAGGCGGTCCTGCGTCGAGTCGTCCGGGCCGCGCGGCAGCGCCGCAAGCGCGAGCACGTTCATCAGGCCGTAGGCCAACAGGTAGAACACGATCGACTCGTAGCGGCCGTCTCCGGCGCCCAGGAACGCGTAGAACAGGTACCCGGCGTGCGCGATCGACGAGTAGGCGATCATGCGCCGGAAGCTCGTCTGGCGGATCGCCGCGATGTTGCCCCAGATCATCGAGACGAGCGGCAGGAACGCCAGCAACTCGGTCAGCGGCCACTGCACCGGGGCCGTGCTGAAGAGCCGGAGCGCCGCAAGCAGCACACCGGCCTTGATGATCGTCGCCATGTAGGCCGTGACCGGCACCGTCGCGCCCTCGTAGGCGTCCGGTGCCCAGGCGTGGAAGGGGACGACGGCCGCCTTGAGGAACAGGGCCGCGACGACCAGGACCACGCCCGCCACCGCGAGGCTGTCCGTCGAGCCGAGCGCGCTCGTGAACGCGGAGAGCGCGAGCGAGCCGCTCCAGCCGTACAGCATGGACACGCCCATCAGGAGCACCGCCGTCGCGGTGCCGCCCATCACGAGGTACTTGAGCGCGGCCTCGGTGCTCTCCGGACGCAGGAACCCGATCAGCACCAGCACGTACACCGGCAGCGACATGAGCTCGATGCCGAGGAAGAGCGTCGCGAAGCTGTCCGAGGAGATGATCAGGCAGGCGCCGTAGAGCGAGGAGAGGAGCAGCACGTAGAAGCGGCCTTCCTCGAAGTCGTCCCGGGAGACGAGCAGCACCGGTACTGTGAGCGCGAGGATCACGGCCTTGGCGACCGATGCGGCCGGACCCACGGAATAGTGCCCAGGGAACGGCGCACTCTCGTAGCCCGACGAGGCGAGCCAGAGCGCGGCCAGGGCGGCCACCGCGACCGTGAGCACCGCGAGCCCGAAACCGCCCCGCTCGCGGCCGCTGCGGATCTCGAGCCCGAGCACCAGCAGCATGCCGACGAGCAGCACGTGCTCCGGCAGCATCGCGGTCAGGACGTCATGCCAGTTCACTGCAGGCCCCCATCGCCGAGGTGGCTCGCCTGGACGAGCTGCTGGAAGTCACGCGCGGCGAGTTCCGTCTTCGCGAGCGGTCCCTGCGGGAACAGGCCCAGCCAGAAGATCGCGGCCACGAACACGACCAGGATGACCTTCTCGCGGGCGCCGAGGTCCACGAGCGGCTGGTGCGGCGCCTTCTCCTTGCCGAACAGGAAGCGCTGCGCAAACCAGAGCATGTAGAGCGCGCCGAGGATGACGCCCGTGACGGCGATGACCGCGAGCACGAGCGGCAGCGAGTACCCTGCCAGGTGCAGCGGCCACGCAGCGTTGAACGCGCCCATCAGCGCCATGAACTCGCCCGTGAATCCGCTCGTGGTCGGCAGGCCGATCGAGGCGAGCGTCAGGATCGAGAAGAACACCGAGTAGACCGGAAGCATCTTGGCGAGACCGCCGTACGCCGAGAGTTCGCGGGTGTGGCAGCGCTCGTAGATCATGCCGACCATGGTGAACAGCCCGCCCGCGACGAGGCCGTGGCTCACCATCTGCACGATCGCGCCCTGGATGCCGATCAGGTCGAGGCTCGCGAGGCCCAGCATCACGTAGCCGAGGTGACTGATCGACGAGTAGGCGATGATCTTCTTGATGTCTTTCTGAACGAGCGCGAGGCACGCGCCGTAGACGATGCTCACCACCGCGAGGACCATGACCGCGGGCGTGAAGGCGCGGGCCGCGTCCGGGAACAGCGGGAAGCCGAGCTTCATGAAGCCGTACGTCCCCATCTTCAGCAGCACGCCGGCGAGGATCACCGAGCCCGCCGTCGGCGCCTCGACGTGCGCGTCGGGCAGCCACGTGTGCAGCGGCACCATCGGCACCTTGATCGCGAACGAC
>JBBIVG010000040.1:0-16198 GCA_037439865.1 Nevskiaceae bacterium | reverse complement strand
CCGTTCAGCAGCGCCGTCTCGAGCGGGCGGAACGCCAGGTCGTGCTTGTGATCGCGCTTGAGCCAGAGTTCTGACGGGTTCTCCATCGGGTCCAGCATCTCGGGCTTGTTGTACCAGTCGTCCGGGTACGGGAACTCGACGATCTCCACGTCCTTGCGGGTCATGCCGTTCACCCGCAGCATCAACTCGATGGCCTGTTCCTCCTGGATGCGCCACCAGTCGTTCTTGATGGTGTTCAGGCTCTTGGACAAGCCGATCTTTTTGCCCTTGAGTTCCGTCATGCGGTAGATGTCGTCGCGCGCACGAACGAGCATGCATCCGCCTTCGTGCGGCGCGTGCGTCAACCCAAGCAGCCGCGTCCGGCGAATGTCCGCCTGGACGTGAATCGGCGGGAATAGCCCGCCGAAGCGGATCAGGCTGTCGAGATTGTGGATGTAGTGCGGGTACCAGTCGTTCTCGCGCGTGGAGCGCAGGAAGGCGTACTTCACGCCGATCTTCTTGTACTCCTCGCGAGTCCAGCCCAGTTCCTGGTCGACATTGCTGGCCGACACCAGCGGGCAATTGGTGTAGTAGACCTCCTTCCAGTCCAGCTTGACGGTATTCAGTTTGGTGCCTGTGTTCGCCATGGTCAGTTCCTTTCTTGATGAGTCGCCGGGGACGCAGGCGGTCGGTTCACCGCACCTGCTGCGCGTGTCTTTGCTGATGTCTGTGCTTCCTGATTCGAGAGCGACAGTTCAGCACCCTCGGTACGACCGCGAGGCACAGATTCCGACAACAGATACACATCTTCCGACACGAAGGATTAGTATTTGCCCTTATCCGCGTTGAGGAGTCCTGCGCCATGTCAGGCGGGAAGTTGGGGCAAAAGCCGAGCGAGGCGACCATTCGCGTCGGTGGCGCAATGGCAATCACGGCGGTCCTTCGGGACCTGGGCATCGATCCGGTCGAGGTGCTGGTCGAAGCGGGAATCGCGCCGACGGCATTCGACGATCCCGATAACTTGATCACCTACCGGGCCCGCGGCCGCCTCATGACCCGTAGCGTGGTCAGAACCGGTTGCCCGCATTTCGGACTGCTGGTCGGCCAGAGCATGAACCTGCAGTCGCTGGGACTCGTGGGCTTGCTGGCAAGAAACGCACCCAATGTCGCATCGGCCCTGCGCGGCCTCGTCACCTTCCTGCATCTCCACGCGCGCGGCGCAGTGATAGACCTCACGGTCGATCCCGGGCTGGCGACGCTCAGCTATGACGCCTATCAACCCGCCGTGGAGGCCACCGACCAGGTCGGGGATGCCGCGACCGCCATGATGCTCAACGTCATGCGCACGCTCTGTGGCACCGACTTCCAGCCCATCGAGGCCCGGTTCGCCCACCGCAAGCCAGAGGACGTCCGGCCATTCCGGAAATTCTTCAAGGTCCCGCTGCGCTTCGACGCCGAACACTACGCCCTGGTGTTCGCGAGCGAGTGGCTCGATCGGCAGGTGCCGGGGAACGATGCCGAGTTGGAGCGCCTGCTACGGAGGCTGGTGCCAGAGCTCGAGGCCAAACACGATGCCGAGTTTCCGGAAATGGTGCGCGGCATCTTGAGGTCAGCGCTGCTGACCGAACAGGCCAGCGCGGGTCGGATCGCCGCGCTGTTCGCGATGCACGTGCGCACCTTGAGCCGGCGACTCGAGGAATTCGGCACCAGCTTCCAGGAGCTCGTCGACGAGGGTCGGTTCGAGATCGCCAGGCAGATGCTCGACGATACGTCACTCGACGTGGGCCAGATTGCCGAGGCTCTCGCCTATACCCGCCCGAGCTCGTTCATCCGAGCATTTCGTCGCTGGAGCGGCACGACACCGGCCTCGTGGCGGGTCACTCACGCCTCCCGAAAATGACGGGAGGTCCTGTCGCGACCGCGGGATGCGCCCAGGCGGTGCGGCGCGGTCACACGCCAATTACACGTCGGAGCACCGCTCGATCCGGCTCAAGGTTGTTGCGTGGCGCGCAACACGATACACTGACGCATGATCCAGTCCTTCCGGCACAAGGGACTGCGGCGGTTCTACGAATCAGGGTCCCTGGCCGGAATCCAGCCGCAGCATGCGAAACGGCTGAGGATGCAACTGGCTGCCCTCGAATCGGCCCAGGTCATCGAGGACATGGATATCGCTGGCTTCCGTCTGCACCCACTGAAGGGTGCCGACCGGGGACGGTGGTCGATCTGGGTGAACGGCAACTGGCGGCTGACCTTCGAGTTTCGCGACGGGCAGGCGTACGTGCTCGACTACGAGGACTACCACTGATGGCTATGCACAATCCGCCGCATCCCGGTGAGTTCATCTCGGCCGTCTACCTGGAGCCCAATGGTCTGAGTGGTCGTGAACTGGCCACGAAGCTGGGCGTGGCCCCGTCCACCCTGAATCGGGTGCTGACCGGAGCAAGCGGCGTGAGCCCTGAGATGGCGTTGCGGCTGTCGAAGTGCCTGGGTCGTTCGCCAGAGAGCTGGCTGGCCATGCAGTACAGCTATGATCTCTGGCGGGCTCGCCAGCAGGTGGACTTGAGCCGCGTCGCAAGGGCGCGGCTGACGGCTGCTTGATACGCCGAGGCGCAGCTTTTCACACCTCAATCACACGCGAGATGATCGTCGTCGGTAAGTGATTGATCTGAGGGGCGGAGCAGGGCCGATCACGTGGGGATGATTCGCATCACCCGCTCCATTTCCTTCCACCCGGCCACGGCATCGGCCTTCAGTGGTACGTGGGTCTATTCGTCACGCTTGCCCAGATACCGGTCGATATCGCCAAGCAGCTGCAGCGCGCGTTGCCGCTGTCGGTCTATGTTGCCGAGATAAATGGCGGCCCACTCGCGGTTTGTGCGCAGGTACGCGGAGTACGCGGGGCTGCCGCGCACGACGGCGATCAGCTTGTCCGGATCCATCTCCCCGAACGCGGACAGTCCGAGCGAGTAGCCTTGGGCCACGCCTGTGGCGCGGAACTGCTTGAGAACATTCGTCATCTCATCCAGTTCGTCGAACTTCGCGTAGTACACCTGAAGCTGGCGACTGATCCGTCGGTCGCGGATCTTCAGCATGCCGCCGGCACCGAGCAGCGCTTCGAAGCCCGTTCGATTGCCGACGGTGGAGCGGATCAAGTTCGCGCGTCCCAGCAGCGTCGTGCGGTCCGCCGCAGCCAACGGCGGGCCGGCCGGCATGTCGAATGAATCCCCGGTGGAAGTGACGACGCGGCTTGGCCGAGACACGCCACGGCTTTCGCCCAGGATGTAATCGATGCCGCCGATGCGCATCTCTGCAGCCGCCCGAACCTGGTCGAACTCCGCGGTGTCCGCGCGCAGGTCCTCGGCAATTTCCTCAAGATGCCGGGTCTCGGCGGCGCGGTTGTCGCGCTCGTTGGCCCAGTCAGTGGCCTGGATGCCCAGGAACACGCCCAAGATGAGGATCAGGAGCTCGATCAGGACAGCGGTCCAATGCTGTTGCTTCAGATCGCGCGCGATACGGCGAAGGATCATTCCAGCTCCTGGGCACGCCCGGATGGTGCTCCGTCAAGTGATCATACGTGCAAATCAGCGCGGAGACGGTCGCCGCGCCTGGTAGGTAATTGATCCGTCGAGCGGAGCAGGGCGGCGAGGGATTTGACGTCCGTGGCTTGCGCGTGCGGCCCGTGAGCGCTACTAAAGTGGTACGACACACGCATGGCAGGACTCGACTCATGGCTGAAACGACCACGATTCGGTTGCCACCCAAGCTGCGCGCGCGTATCCATGCGCTCGCGAAGCAATCCGGACGCTCGGCCCACAGCTTCATCCTCGAAGCGGTGGAGCGGCACGCCGACTACGAGGAGCAGATGCGTAGCCTCGTCAAGGAAGCATTGGCGGCCGACGAGGAGATCGAGCGGACCGGTGAGGTGTATCGCGCGGACGACGTGCATGCCTGGGTCGAACGCCTGGCCCGCGGGCAGGACGCCGCACGGCCGAAGCTGTGGCGACGGTAGTCTATTCGGCGCGGGCACTGTCCCACCTCGAGCGTGCCTGCGAGTTGCTGGCGGGTGATAGCCGGGATGCGGCAACGGCGGCGGCTGGAGCCATCCGCTCGGCCGTCGAGACTCTGGTCGCGCACCCGGTGCTCGGGCGGCGCGTACACGGCGACATTCGGGAGTTCGTGATTTCCTACGGCCAGACGGGGTACATAGCGCTGTACCGGTTCGTCGTCCCGCAGGACGAGGTGAGGGTGCTTGCGATCCGCCATCAGCGGGAGATCGGATTCGCGCCATAGGCACGCGGTTTCTATTCGGCCTGCAAGTGATTGCTTGACGGCCCGCTCTTGCCGCGGTCACGTGGGTTCGATTCCCATCACCCGCTCCAGTCTTCAACTCGAGGACGGCTAATTGCGGGATCCCTGATTGCGCGCTGCCGGTCGGCGCCGTCTCTTCGCCGCGCTAGTCCGCCAGCGTGCCGGCGTTGTGCCGAGCCAGCGGTAAACCGTAGCCAGAGAAGGAAAGCCTGCCTGGAGTCGTCCATTAAGTATCCGAAAAGGACTATCCTGCCCTACAGCGCGCGTCGAAAATATTCCTGCGGTGAGAGAAGCGCGTGGACGGCCGCGACCAAGGCAGCCAACGACGCCGTGCGCGACTCGAACAGGGCGACGCAGATGAAGGCAAAGGCGAAGGTGAAGAAGATGCGCAAGGGGCGCGGGCGCGAAGCCGCTGCCGCGCCTGGCGAGTTGCCCTACCTGTCTGCCGACGAACGTCGAGCAAAGGGCAAGGCGCTGCGCGACGCGGTACCGCGGGCCCTGCAGGCGGGCTGGAAGGCGACGAAGGGTCGCGGCGATCCGGTCGCGTTGACGTGCGCATCCAACGTCGGGCGGATGCCGGAGTTGATCCCGATCCGGTTCGGGCGCATGTCCGCCTCACCGTTCGCGTTCTATCGGGGCTCCGCGGCACTGATGGCCGCGGACCTGGCGAAGACCGCGACCAGTGGACTGCGAGTGCAGGCCTGCGGCGACGCGCATCTGCTGAACTTCGGCGGCTTCGCCACGCCCGAGCGCAACATCGTCTTCGACATCAACGATCTCGACGAGACCCTGCCGGCGCCGTTCGAGTGGGACGTCAAGCGGCTCGCGACGAGCACGGTGATCGCGGCGCAGCACCTGCGGTTCGCGGACAGCGACGCTGGGCGCATCGCCATCGACACGGTCTGCGAGTACCGGAAACGCATGACGGACTACGCGTCGATGCGGGCGCTCGACGTCTGGTACGACCGAATAGACCCGCGGCGCTTCGAGGATCGCGCGGGTGATGAGGACGTCGTCAAGGCGGCCCGCGAGCGGATGGCCGAGCGTATCAAGGCGGCGAAGAAGCGGACGATCCCGGACCACCTGTTCCCGAAGCTGGTGTCGACCGACGGTGGCAGGCCTCGGATCAAGGACGACCCACCGCTGATCTTCCATCCCTCGAAGAGGCAGGCACCCGGTCTCGAAACCGGGCTCAGGGAGCAGATTGCCCTGTATCGCGCGAGCCTGCCCGAGCAGACACGCACGCTCTTCGACCGCTTCCAGATGTTCGACCTCGCGGTCAAGGTGGTCGGCGTGGGCAGCGTCGGCACGGCCTGTGCCGTGATCCTGTTCATGGCGGCGGACGACGACCCGTTGTTCCTGCAGGTCAAGGAGGCGCGCGGGTCGGTGCTCGAGCCCTATGCTGGCAAGAGCCTGCACCCCAACCATGGGCAGCGTGTCGTCGTCGGTCAGCGACTCATGCAGTTCGCGAGCGACATCTTTCTCGGCTGGACGCGTGGCAAGGACGGCCGCGACTTCTACCTGCGCCAGCTGCGCGACATGAAGATGTCGACGGTGATCGAAGACATGGACGAAGGCCTCCTTCGGCAGTACGCGCGGATGTGCGCGCATGCCCTGGCTCGTGCGCACGCCCGTACCGGTGACGCGGCGATGATGGCCGGCTACATGGGTTCCGGGCGGACGTTCGACGACGCGATCGGAGAGTTCGCGGTCGAGTACGCCGACCAGAACATGGCCGACTACCGAAGGTTTCTCAGGGCCATCCGCGACAAGCGCATCGAAGCCGTCGTCGAGGGGACGGTCTGATGGAGCGGTGCGTCGAAAATCAGTGAAGGAACGGCCCTCAAGTACTTCCGCAGCACCGTCGAGAACACTGGTATCCGCACTGCATCGACAACCTGGACAACCTGATCCGCTTCGGCGGCCTCGCGATCGGCGACCGCGCTGCAGCTGAAGGACAACTGCGCGCAGCTCAATATGGCCGAGAGAGCGATGCCCGCGACGTTGGTCTCAGGAGCGGGCTGACGGCGGTTCGCAGTAGTGGGCCACCGAAATCGCTTGGCTCCACTTGGCACGGGAATGGCGATCCGTTTACAGTCCTCGCGAAGAGCCATAAACCGCGCGACCGCCGGCGCGGGTGCGAGAGCCGTAACACGTGGATTCCATCTTCGACCTGCCGTCGGCGATCGTGGGCCCGGCGATCATTCTGTCGCTGTGCGCGCTGGCCGTCGCCGGACTGCTGCTGGTCCGCCATTTCGTCCTGCCACGTCTGCGGATTCGCTCCGAGGATTCCGAGTTCAGCGGGACCCTGGTGCAGAGCGTCATGGTGTTCTACGGGCTGGCCGTGGCGCTGATTGCGGTGGGTGTCTTCGAGACTTATTCCGGCGTGTCGGGCATCGTTTCTCAGGAGGCGGCTGAACTCGGCGCGATGTACCGGGACGCCAGCAGCTATCCCGAGCCGATCCGTCCCCTGTTGCAGAAAGAACTTCGTGATTACGCACAGTACGTGATTCACACGGCCTGGCCGGCGCAGCAGCGAGGCCAGGTGGCCCGGGGTGGCGTCGAGATGTTGAATCGATTCCAGTCAACACTGACCGGGTTCGAGCCCGCTACCGAAGGCCAGAAGATCCTGCACGCAGAGGCGCTTCGGGCATACAACGAACTGCTCGAAGCCCGCGGCCTGCGGCTCGATGCGGTGGTCAACACGGGCTTGCCAAGCGTGTTGTGGGTCGTCGTGCTGGCAGGCGCTGTCATCGGTCTGGTGGCCACGTTCTTCTTCAGGGTCGAGGACGTGCGCTTGCACGCCGTCATGGTGACCCTGCTGGCCGCCTTCATGGGCCTGGTCATCTTCATGATCTTCGCCTTCGACCACCCATTCCGCGGCGACCTCGGACTGACGCCGGAACCGTATCAACTCGTCTACGACAAGGTGATGAAGGACACACCGTGACGATCAAGGGGCATCGAGCGTCCCCTTGTCGATGCGGTGGCGCGCGAAGCGCTATGCTGGCCGCCCCCGAGCCCGCGGAGACGCAGCGATGAACACACCCGTCAATCACCAGTTCCGGCTGGCCCGCCGCCCGGTCGGCATGGTCGAGCGCAGCGACTTCGATTACACGGAAGCGCCGGTCGGGGAGCCTGGGGACGGCGAGGTGCTGGTCAAGGTCCTCTACCTCTCGCTCGACCCGGCGATGCGCGGCTGGATGAAGGAAGGCAAGTCCTACGTGCCGCCGGTCGCGATTGGCGAGGTGATGCGGGCCGGCGCGGTGGGGCGGGTGATTGCTTCACGAGTGCCCGAGCTCGTTGTCGGTGACCACGTGGTCGGGATGATGGGCGTGCAGGAGTATGCGATCGCGAAAGCGAAGCATCTCACCAAGGTGGATCCGGCGCGGGCGCCGCTGCCCGTCTACCTCGGCACTCTCGGCATGCCCGGCATGACCGCGTACTTCGGGTTGCTCGAGGTCGGTCGGCCGCAGTCGGGCGACACGGTCGTCGTCTCGGGTGCGGCCGGTGCCGTCGGGCAGGTGGTTGGCCAGATCGCCAGGATCAAGGGCTGCCGGGCGGTCGGCATTGCCGGCGGGCCGGACAAGTGCTCGTATCTGCGCTCGATCGGCTTCGACGCCGCCATCGACTACAAGCACGAAGATCTGAAGTCGGCCCTAAAGCAGCATTGCCCGCAGGGCATCAATGTTTATTTTGACAACGTGGGTGGCGAGATCCTCGACGCCGTCCTCACGCAGCTCGCGATGCACGCGCGCATCGTGATCTGCGGCGCCATCTCGCAGTACAACGAGGCGAAGATGCGGGGGCCGAGCAATTACATGTCGCTGCTCGTCAACCGCGCCTCCATGACCGGCATGGTGGTGTTCGACTATGCGAACCGTTACGGCGAAGCCGCGCGCGAGATGGCCGGGTGGATGGCAACGGGACAGTTGCGAAGCCGCGAAGAAATCGTGACGGGTCTGGAGACCTTCCCGGAGACGCTGCAGATGCTCTTCAAGGGTGAGAACACCGGCAAGCTGGTGCTCAAAGTCGCCGACGCGTAGCGAGGCGCGGCGGCGGTCCGCAAAACCCGCATTTCCGCCGGCGCACAACCGCTGTATTTTCCCGGGACCCAGGGATCCAGCCCGAAGCACTGCACGTGTCGTCGATTCAAGCCCTTTGGCGGTCCATTTCCGCCTTCGTCTGCGGGCTCACGTTCCTCGCGTTGTCCGCAACGGCGGTCGCCCAGACCGGTCCGCCGCCTGTCGCCGTGGGCCAGGTTCTGCCGGACGCGGTCATGGCTGGCCTGAATGGTCCGCAGCGAGCGCTATCGAGCTACCGCGGGCGGCTGCTCGTCATCAACGTGTGGGCCAGCTGGTGCAGCCCCTGCCGACAGGAAGCGGCTTCGCTCGAGCGGCTGTCGTGGAGCGAAGCAGGTGGCAGATACACAGTGATTGGAATTTCGACCGACGACGACAGAAACGCCGCGTTGCAGTGGCTTCGGCGCTCGAATGCCACGATCAGCCACTACATAGATACCGGGCCGCGTTGGACGCTGGAGCACATGCTCGGCGCGTCGAGCATTCCGGTCACGGTGCTCGTCGACGCGGAGGGTCGCGTCGTCGCAAGGATCATGGGCGCACGTGACTGGAGCAGCGCCGAGTCGATCCGACTGCTGGAGCGCGCGTTCGCGCGCCAATCACGCGCGGCCGCTCCTCGTTCGCACGCGGCCGATTGACCGCGGCATGGTCACTCCGGCATCGGCGCCGGCTTGTGCCGAGCCGCGCCACGCAGCACCCGTTCGCGATAGGCCTTCGGCGTGACCCCGAACCAGCGCTTGCAGGCCACGATGAACGTCGACTGGCCGGAGTATCCGACCAGCGTCGCCACGTCGGAGAATGGCAATGCGCTGGATGCGAGGTAGTCGGAAGCCAGCGCCCTGCGCACGTCATCCACGAGTTGCTCGAACGTCGCGTTCTCCAGCTTGAGCCGCCGATGCAGCGTCTTGGGGTGCATGCCGAGCGTCGCCGCGATTCGCTCGATATGTCCGCCCCCATTGGGCAGCTGGCGACGTATCAGCTCACTGACCCGTCGGCCGAGACCCGCCGGGTGGCGTCGCTCGAGATGGTTGAGGTAACGCAGGGCCAGTCGCTTCAATCCGGGGTCGGCGCTGTCGATGGGCATGTCGAGCAGGGCGGCCGGGAACTCGATGCAGTCGCGCGCGGCGCCGAACTTGATGGTGCACGCGAAGTACCGTCGGTACCGGAGCGGCGGCATGCCTCGCGAGTGACGAAATGAGACGCGCCAGTCCGTGGCCGCCTGGCCGGTCATGGCCTGGAGAACGTTGAACGCCACCGCGAAGACGAACTCGATGACCTGCCGTCGCGGCGCGTCTTCGGCGAGACCAGGGTCCTGCTCGTAGCAGGCGGTCCCCTCCCTGCGATCGGCTGTGATCCTGACGTGAGCGCTGGGATTGTGAAAGCGGATGTTGGTCGCGATGGCGTCGAGCGCCTCGCCGACTCTTGCGGAGTTGACCGCCACCAGTGCGATCGCGCCGAGCACGGAGGCGTCGTGGTAAGCCGCGATCTGCAGACTCAGATCGGGAGCGCGGAGAGCCCCGGCGGCGTGGTCCAGCATGTGGGCGACCGCATCCAGGGACACTGCATTTTCCGGGTCGTCGAGCAGGGACGGGTCGATCCCGAATTGCTGCAGCAGTGCGTCGGGGTCTCCTCCATTGCGCGCGATGACTTCGCCAAATCCGGAGAGTGCGCGCGCACGGACGAACGCGTTGCCGGCGAAAAAGCGAGCGCGCTCTCCGGCTAACAGTCCTACCTTGGTTACTCGCTTCCCTCGCGCCATTGTCCGCAATTATGGATGAATTGTCTTTTGTTGTGGATACGGCGGGCCGTGCCCCCAAGATAATCGGCCCCTCGACAAGATGGAGGTGGACCATCGTGACGACTCTTCGCAACGCATTCCTGGCCGTGGTGGCGGGAGCAGTGGGGCTTCTCCCCGCCGTCCATGCCGAATCTCCCGAGGCGGCTATCAAGCAGCGCGAGGCGCGTGACACGGCGATCGAAGCCTACATTTACGCGTATCCGCTGGTGACGATGGAACTGACGCGCCGGGCACTGACGAACACGGTCAAGCCGGAGGGAACGCGGGCTCCGATGGGCGAGTTCGTGCGGATGCGCGAGTACCCGAACGCCAGGTTCAGGGACGTGACGGCGCCCAACGCCGACACCCTCTACACGACGGCGTGGATCGACGTCGGCCGCGAGCCGTGGGTGCTGAGCATCCCGGACATGAAGGGAAGGTACTTCCTGTTCCCGATGCTCGACGGCTGGACCAACGTGTTCCAGGACCCGGGCAAGCGCACGACGGGGACGGGCGCGCAGAAGTACGCCATCAGCGGTCCGGGCTGGAAGGGCACGCTGCCGGCGGGCGTCACCGAATACAAGTCGCCGACCAGCATGGTCTGGATCCTGGGCCGCATCTACTGCACGGGCACGCCCGAGGACTACAAGGCGGTCCACGCCCTCCAGGACCAGATTTCCATCGTGCCGCTGTCGTCCTACGGCAAGGCGTTCACGGCGCCCCCCGGCAAGGTCGACGCCACGCTCGACGCCAAGGTGTCCGTACGTGATCGCGTCAACAGCATGGACGGCGCGAGCTACTTCGCCCTGTTCGCGGAACTCATGAAGGCGAATCCGCCGGCGGCCGCCGATGCACCGATGGTCGCGAAGCTCGCGAAGATCGGCATCGTCCCGGGCAAGAGCTTCGACGCCGCGAAGCTCGACCCCGCGGTCGCCAAGGGCATCGCCGAAGCGCCGAAGCCCGCCCAGGACAAGATCATGTCGCAGATGAAGGAAGGCATCGTGACGGGCGCCTTCAGGCACGAGAACGGCTGGCTGTTCACGACGCAGGCCGGACTGTATGGCACCGAGTACCGGCAGCGGGCGCTCGTTACGGCAATCGGTCTCGGCGCGAACCGGCCCCAGGATGCCGTCTACCCGACGTCCGAAGGCCCCGACCTCCTGAAGAAGTACGACGGCGCGAACAAGTACGTCATGCGCTTCAAGAAAGGCGAAATGCCGCCGGTCAACGGCTTCTGGTCGCTGACGATGTACGACGCGGACTATTTCTTCGTGGACAACCCGCTCAACCGCTACACGCTCAGCCAGCGCAACACGTTCAAGACGAATGCGGATGGATCGGTCGACCTGTACATCCAGCACGACTCGCCCGGCAAGGACAAGGAATCGAACTGGCTGCCCGCGCCGGCCGACAAGTTCATCCTGATGATGCGCCTGTACTGGCCGAAGGAGTCGAAGCCGTCGCTACTCGACGGATCGTGGAAGATCCCGCAGGTGGAAGAGGTCCACTGAGCGTCAATCGTTCGCCAGCCGCGGACGGCTTCGATTCGAGGCCGTCCGCGGTCCGCGCGTGACTGGAGCAGCGCCGGCGTTGCTCAGATCCGGCGGCCGGTGTCCTGCCAGTATTTCGCCCGCAGGTCCTTTTTCAGCACCTTGCCGACCGGGCTGCGCGGCAAGACGTCGACGAAGTCGACCGTCTTGGGCGCCTTGACCGAGCCGAGCCTGTCCTTGCAGAGAGCGATGAGTTCCTCCGCGGTCACCTCGTGACCGGCGTTGAGCTCGACGACTGCCTTCACGGCTTCACCCCACTGCTCGTCGGGCACGCCGATCACGGCGCAGTCCTGCACCGCCGGGTGACTCCAGAGGACCTGCTCGACCTCGCTCGGGTACACGTTGAAGCCGCCGGAGATGATCATGTCCTTCTTCCGGTCGGTGATGTGCAGATAGCCGCCCGGGTCGAGGTGGCCGATGTCGCCCGTGTGCAGCCAGCCGTCGACGATGGTCTCGGCGGTCTTCTCCGGGGCTCTGTAGTAGCCCTTCATCACGAGGTCACCGCGGACGCAGATCTCGCCGGTTGCGCCCGGCGGCAGGATTTCGTGGGCGTCGCTCATGATCTCGACGCGAACCAGGGGATTGGGTCGACCGACCGACGCCAGGCGGTCGTCCGGGGCGAGCGCGCCGGAGACGAAGTGCTCGCTGGGCGTCAGGAAGGAAATCGACGTCGGGGCCTCCGTCTGGCCGTAGCCTCCCATCATCACCGGGCCGAAGACCTCGATCGCGTGCTTCAGCTTATCGACGGACATCGGCGCCGCCCCGTACAGGAAGTACTTGAGCGACGAAAAATCGACCCGCTGGCCGAGGTCCGGGATGTCCAGCAGCCGGTAGATCACCGTCGGCGGCAGGAAGAACTCGGTCACCCGGTGCCGTGGAATCGCCTCGAGCAGCCGTGCCGGATCCGGCTTGGTCAGCACGATCACGGTGCCGCCCCGCGCGGTGCAGGGCAGGGAGAGCAGGCCGGCCGTGTGCGTGATCGGTGCTGCCGCGAGGTTGACCGGCCGGGCGTCCGCCTCGTAAGGGCAGCCGATCATGAAGTGCGCGCAGAAGGTCTGCGTGCTGCGATGAGTGTTCATCACGCCCTTCGGCGAGCCTGTGGTGCCGCCGGTGGCCGACAGGACCACGACGTCGTCCATGTCGACCGCGACGCTCGGCCGCGTGGCCGGCTGACCTGCAATCCAGCTCTGCAGCGACAGTGCGCCCGGCACGCCGGGCGCCTCGCCGTCGATGCAGATCCACGCCTTCACCTTCTCGAGCTTCGGACGCAGGTCCGCGACGACCGCAGCGAAGTCCTTCTGGAAGAACAGGACCTCGCAATCGAACGCATCCAGGATGTACTGGTTCTCGGCAGTCGGGTTGCGCGCGCCGACCGGGATCCAGCACATGTTCGCGCGCCAGAGTCCCAGCGTGCAGCACCAGGCCGTCACGTCGTTCCCGGCCCAGACGGCGCCTTTCGTTTCCCGGCTGAATCCTGCGGCGAGCAGTGCGTTGGCGATCCGGCACGAGAGCGCACCGACCTCGTCGAACGTGAACTGGCGATCGTCCTGGACGTAGGCGATGCCGGGCGGATCGATGCGCCAGCCCCGGTCGAAGAAGTCGATGATGGCCATGACCGGACTCCGTCAGGGCGCGAGTCGCGACTTGAGATGGCCGACGATCATCGCCTCCTGCTGTCGTCTCTGCCCGGCAGACAGCCCCGCGGTGAGCCCCCCGTCGACGACCCAGTCCTGGCCGGTGACGTAACTGCCCTCGTCGCTGGCCAGGAAGGCAGCCGCCGCTGCGATGTCCGCGGGCTCACCGGCACGCCCAGCCGGGAGCGCGGTGCCGAACACCTGCCGCAGCAGGTCCAGGGCCTCGATCTCGCGACCCGGCGGTATGGGCAGCGCCTTCAGGAAGATCGGGGTGACGATCGCGCCCGGCGAGATCGCATTGACGCGGATCCGGTGCTCGGCCAGTTCGAGCGCCGCGCAGCGGGTGAAGTGACTGACGGCCGCCTTCAACGCACTGTACACGGCCGACTGCGACCCGGCGCGGTGCGCGGCGGTGCTGCTGCAGTTGAGGATGACGCCGCCATGCTCGCGCATCGCGAGCGCGGCCTTGCGCGTCGCCATCACGACGCTGGTGAACAGTGTGTCGATCTCGGCACGCAGTGCCGCAGCCTCGAGCGCGAGCAGGGACGCCGGTGCCTGGGTCTCGCCCGCATTGTTGAAAAGGACGTCGAGTCGCCCGCGCCAGGCGACGGCCTCGTCGATCATCGCGTTCACCGACTCTTCTCGGGTAACGTCGGCGGCGACGAAGCGGACGCGCTCGCCCAACTCCCGCACGAGTTCGGCGCCGCGCTCGTGCGAGCGACCGGAAGCCACGACCCACGCCCCCTCGGCGACAAACCGGCGCACCGTTGCAGCGCCGATTCCACCCGTGCCGCCGGTGATCAGTGCGACCCGACCCTCCAGGCGTCGAGGCACGCCGGATTCCTGCTGGCTGGCCTGCGATGCGTTCATCTGCCGCCTCCGTACACCGAGGGAAGTCCGCCGCCGGCGACCGGCACGCGCGCCGTGTAGAGCGCGCCGCTGGGGCCTTTGGCGCGAATCTCTGCGCGGTCATGTGTATCGGACGCCGTGATCAGCAGCGTCCGCCCATCGGCGCCCCCGAGCATGCAGGCGGTCGCACGAGTGGCACCCATGTCAACCACGTCGGTGACCTCGCCGCCCTCGCGGACGCGCAATACCTGGTGATGGCTTGCGACCCACACGCCGCGTTCCGCATCGAGGCTGATGCCGTCGGGCATCTCGCCCGGCAGCGCTGCCCAGACCCGTCGATTCGTGAGCGATCCGTCGGCGTTGCGGGTGAACGCCAGCAGGTCGCCGGTGAGAGAGTCAGCCACCAGCAGCTCGCCATTCGGCAGGATGGTCATGCCGTTTGGAAAAACGATCTCGCGCGTCGCGATGCTTGCGCGGCCGTCCGGTGCGACGTGCACCAGCGGGCTGGGCTGCCCGGCCTTGCTCGGGTCGGCAAACAGGTTGAAGTCGACGGCGCCGACATAGCAATGACCGTCGGGTGCGCGCAGGAAGTCGTTCAGCGCCCAGCCGACCAAGCCCGTGGCGTCGGCGAAGGTCGTTGCGACGCCATCGCGCACCGACACGATGCGACGCTCGAGACCGGCGACGACGAGCAGCGATCCGTCGTCGAGCCGCACCCAGCCCGACACCGGGCTGCCATGAACGTAAATCGCCTGGGCGGCGCCATCCGCGCCGATCCGGTAGATGGTCCCTGCGTCGATGTCGCAGAAATAGAACGCGTCACGGAACCACCTCGGCGACTCCGGGAAGATGAAGGGCTTCTTCTGCAGTAGTTCGGGCTTGTAGCGCATCGGATGTTTCCTCGTGCTTTCAGTCGTGTCCGCGGTCGCCTCAGAAGCGCGCGTCCAGCGTCACGCCGTAGGTGCGGGGATCGTTGAGGAAGACCTGCAGGCCGCCGTCGATGCCGCCGAAGATCGTCTGTGGTCCCACCGCAGTCATCACCGTCTCGTTCGTCAGGTTCTCCCCCCACAGGCTCACACTGTAGCGGTCGTTGCGCCAGCCGATGCGAGCGGACAGGAGGCTGTTGGCAGCTTGTACTGCACGAGGGTCGAGGGCCGTATCGACGTTCTGCTCCGACGTGTACGTCCAGTCGGCGCGGAGGAAGCCGGTGCCGGCCGCCAGCGGTTGCTCGAACTGCATGCCGATGTTCGAGCGCCAGTCGGGAGCGTTCGGCAGGGTTTCACCGCTCAGGTCGCAGGTGCGCTCCGCGGGATTGGTGGGCGTGCGACCGAAGTAGCAGGCACCGTTGGTGAACTTGTCGTACGTCGCGTCCAGGTAGGTGACCGCGTAGTCGAAAGTGAACCCGGTGAACGGACGTATGGTGCCGTCGAGCTCGATGCCCTGCGTCAGGACACGTTGCGCGTTGCGCACCAGGAAGTTTACGCCCAGGAAAGATGCGTTCTGGAACTGGTCGAAGTCGGAGTGGAACGCACTCAGGTTCAACGTGGCCTGGTCATTCCAGAATCGGCTCTTCAGCCCGGCCTCCACGTTCAGGACCGTTTCGTCCTCGAATTTGCGCTTCGCGGCCGTCAGGGCCCCGGTGGCGTCCCAGTCGCCGTTGTATCCGCCGGCCTTGTAGCCTTCGGAAACCGTGGCGTAGATCGTGGTGTCAGCGGCGACGTCGAACAGCGCGCTCAGGTTCCAGGCCGTACCGCTCATGCTGCGATCGGCGACCACCGGTGTCGGCACGGTCGTCGTCGCGGCGAGCGTCGGCACTGCGGCCGCCTGCAGGACGGAGCGCACGTCGATGGACTTCGTCTCGTCGATGTAGCGCAGCCCCGCCGACAGCTTCAGGCGCTCGGTGGCCTGCCAGTCCACCTGCCCGAAGACGCTCCAGTGCTGCGTGTCGTTCTTCGACAGGAAGCTCGATTGGTCACCGGCCGCGCCCGGAAACGGCAGGGGCACGACGTCAGGACC